>NC_022781.1:2917500-3137500 GCF_000496285.1 Bacillus toyonensis BCT-7112
TTAAAGCGGTACGCGAGCTGGGTTCAGAACGTCGTGAGACAGTTCGGTCCCTATCCGTCGTGGGCGTAGGAAATTTGAGAGGAGCTGTCCTTAGTACGAGAGGACCGGGATGGACGCACCGCTGGTGTACCAGTTGTTCTGCCAAGGGCATAGCTGGGTAGCTATGTGCGGAAGGGATAAGTGCTGAAAGCATCTAAGCATGAAGCCCCCCTCAAGATGAGATTTCCCATAGCGTAAGCTAGTAAGATCCCTGAAAGATGATCAGGTTGATAGGTTCGAGGTGGAAGCATGGTGACATGTGGAGCTGACGAATACTAATAGATCGAGGACTTAACCATATAATATGTAGCAAATGTTATCTAGTTTTGAAGGAATATGCCTTCATAGTTTGGTGATGATGGCAGAGAGGTCACACCCGTTCCCATACCGAACACGGAAGTTAAGCTCTCTAGCGCCGATGGTAGTTGGGACCTTGTCCCTGTGAGAGTAGGACGTCGCCAAGCAAGCTTAAGACGAGTCAGAATGACTCGTCTTTTTTGTGTTTATTTTTATTTACCAAATGTCATAATCCATAAATTTAATAACGCCAAAAATGAAAAAAGAATGAAATAGAGACTGTTTAAAATAATGGCAATGATTTTTGGTGTTCCTGATTTTCCGACTGCCCTAAAATAATACTTAAGAACAGGAAACATTATTTCTATTATAAGTATATATTTTAAAAAATGAGAGTAGAAAAAATGGGATGATATAAATAAGTATTCAATCATTATAGCAATTACTGCGATAGAGAAAAATAAATAAGATAATAGCATAGTTATTTTTTTTCACGGTTATTCTCCCCCTAAAAATTAAATCGCTATAATATAAGTTCTATTGATGTATAGAGAATAAGAGTTTATATACTTTTATTAAAATGTACTGAAGTACCATATAAACAATTGTACGTAAAATAGATCTCTAGAAATATATATTCTAATTCCCTTTCCTTCTTGCATATAGTTGCAATTCTTCTTTTGAATATAACTAAAACACGAACGTTATTGGTAACTAGTAAAAAAACATTCGATTATTTATTGACATTGTTTATAAAATATTGTTAATATAGCCATAGAAACAATAATATATAAGACCTCATATAATCGCGGGGATATGGCCTGCAAGTCTCTACCTAACGACCGTTATTCGTTAGACTATGAGGGAAAGTCACTCGGTATTTTTCTATTCACAAGGGATACGTATGCCTGAGTAGAGCGCTTTCTCTCATAGTAAAAGAGAAACTGTTCTATTTCAGGCTTTTTTTATTTGAATCGGGGGGATTCTAATATGAAATCACTAGTTGGAGTCATAATGGGAAGTACGTCAGACTGGGAAACAATGAAATTTGCTTGTGACATTTTAGATGAATTAAATATACCGTATGAGAAAAAAGTTGTATCCGCTCATCGGACTCCGGATTATATGTTTGAATATGCAGAGACGGCTCGTGAACGTGGATTGAAAGTTATTATTGCTGGAGCTGGTGGAGCAGCGCATTTACCAGGAATGGTTGCAGCGAAGACAAATCTTCCTGTAATTGGCGTTCCAGTTCAATCAAAAGCGTTAAACGGATTAGATTCATTATTATCCATCGTCCAAATGCCAGGAGGGGTTCCAGTTGCAACTGTTGCAATTGGTAAAGCTGGTTCAACAAATGCTGGATTACTTGCTGCACAAATACTTGGATCATTCCATGATGATATACATGATGCATTGGAATTGAGACGAGAAGCGATTGAAAAAGATGTGCGTGAAGGTAGTGAGCTAGTATGACGAGAATCATTTTACCTGGAAAAACAATCGGCATTATTGGAGGCGGCCAGCTTGGAAGAATGATGGCATTGGCAGCTAAGGAGATGGGATATAAAATTGCTGTTTTAGATCCTACAAAGCATTCACCATGTGCACAAGTTGCTGATGTTGAAATTGTTGCACCATATGACGATTTAAAAGCAATTCAGCATTTAGCAGAGATAAGTGATGTTGTCACATATGAATTTGAGAATATTGATTATAGATGTTTACAATGGCTTGAAAAACATGCTTACTTACCACAAGGTAGTCAGTTGTTAAATAAAACGCAAAATCGTTTTACAGAAAAGAATGCAATTGAAAAAGCCGGGTTACCGGTAGCGACGTATAGATTAGTTCAAAATCAAGAGCAGCTTACTAAAGCGATTGCTGAGTTATCATATCCTTCCGTCTTAAAAACAACGACAGGTGGATATGATGGGAAAGGGCAAGTTGTTTTAAGAAGTGAAGCTGATGTTGAGAAGGCACGAAATCTTGCGAATGAAGCAGAATGCATTCTAGAAAAATGGGTGCCTTTTGAAAAAGAAGTATCAGCTATTGTCATTCGTAGTGTAAGTGGTGAAACGAAAGTGTTTCCAGTAGCGGAAAATATTCATGTGAATAACATTTTACATGAATCTATCGTTCCAGCTCGCATTACAGAAGAACTTTCTCAAAAAGCAATTGCTTACGCAAAGGTACTTGCGGATGAATTAGAACTTGTGGGAACACTAGCGGTAGAGATGTTTGCTACAGCTAATGGTGAGATTTACATTAATGAATTAGCACCAAGACCTCACAATTCAGGACACTATACACAGGATGCATGTGAAACGAGTCAATTTGGTCAACATATTCGAGCAATCTGTAATTTACCTCTTGGAGAAACAAATTTGTTAAAACCAGTTGTCATGGTAAACATTTTAGGCGAACATATAGAAGGGGTCCTAGGACAAGTGAATAGATTAACCGGGTGCTATTTACACTTGTATGGAAAAGAAGAAGCAAAAGCGCAGCGAAAAATGGGGCATGTTAATATTTTAAATGATAATATTGAAGTCGCTCTAGAAAAAGCGAAGAGTTTGCATATTTGGGACCATCAAGAACAACTGTTGGAGGGAAAAAGATGATTAATCGTTATACACGCCCTGAAATGGGTGCTATTTGGACGGAAGAGAATAAATTTAAAGCATGGTTAGAAGTTGAGATTTTAGCTTGTGAAGCATGGGCTGAGCTTGGCGATATTCCAAAAGAAGATGTTAAAAAAATTCGTGAGCATGCATCATTTGATATTGATCGTATTTATGAAATTGAAAAAGAAACACGTCATGACGTAGTTGCTTTCACTCGTGCTGTATCAGAAACACCAACATTAGGTGAAGAACGCAAATGGGTTCATTACGGTTTAACATCTACAGACGTAGTAGATACAGCTTTATCTTACATCTTAAAACAAGCAAATGAAATCTTGTTAAAAGACTTAGAAAACTTCGTTAGCATTTTAGCTAACAAAGCGAAAGAGCATAAATACACGATTATGATGGGAAGAACGCACGGTGTTCATGCAGAGCCAACGACATTTGGTTTAAAACTTGGTCTTTGGTATGAAGAAATGAAACGTAACGTAGAGCGTTTCAAACAAGCTGCGGATACAGTTCGCGTTGGTAAATTATCTGGTGCAGTTGGTACATACGCGAACATTGATCCATTCGTAGAAAAATTTGTTTGTGAAAACTTAGGATTAGAAGCGGCACCAATTTCAACACAAACATTGCAACGTGATCGTCATGCACATTACATGTCAACACTTGCGCTAATCGCAACATCTATTGAAAAGATGGCAGTTGAGATTCGTGGTTTACAAAAGAGTGAAACACGTGAAGTTGAAGAGGCTTTCGCAAAAGGTCAAAAAGGTTCTTCTGCAATGCCACATAAACGTAATCCAATTGGATCTGAAAATATGACTGGTTTAGCTCGTGTTATCCGCGGTTATATGATGACGGCTTACGAGAATGTTCCATTATGGCATGAGCGCGACATTTCTCACTCTTCAGCAGAACGCGTAATTCTACCAGATGCTACAATCGCATTAAATTACATGTTAAATCGCTTTGGTAATATCGTTAAAAACTTAACTGTATACCCGGAGAATATGAAACGCAATATGACAAGAACATACGGCTTAATTTACTCTCAGCGCGTAATGCTTACACTAATCGACAAAGGTATGGTACGTGAAGAAGCTTATGATATCGTACAGCCTAAAGCGATGGAAGCTTGGGAAACACAAGTACAATTTAAAGAGCTTGTAGAAGCTGATGAGCGTATTACGAGCAAATTAACGCAAGAGGAAATTAACGAATGCTTCAACTATGAGCATCATATGCAACATGTTGATACAATCTTTGAACGCCTAGGATTAAACGAAGCGTAAAATTTTATATGGCACAGAATAGAGTCATTCTGTGCCATTCTTTATAAAAATATTATTCACATTTTTCAAACTACAGGGGGCTTGCGAAATGCAAAAGCTAGAATTGCTGTATGAAGGTAAGGCAAAAAGAATTTATCGTACAGAATCAGCAGATATGGTTTGGGTAGAGTACAAAGATAGTGCGACTGCTTTCAATGGGGAGAAAAAAGAGACGATTACAGGAAAAGGTCGTTTGAACAATGAGATTACAACTTTATTGTTCAGAAAGTTACAAGAAGTAGGAATAAAAACACATTTTGTTGAGAAGTTATCTGAAACAGAGCAACTTGTAAAAAAAGTGAGTATTATTCCTTTAGAAGTTGTCACAAGAAATGTAATTGCAGGAAGCCTTTCAAAGCGATTAGGAATGGAAGAGGGAACTGTACTTGCAGAACCAATCGTAGAATTTTACTTCAAAGATGATGATTTAGGAGATCCGCTTGTAACGGAAGATCATATTCGTGTATTAAATGTTGCGTCACCAGAGCAAGTAAGCGTATTACGAGATATGGCTCTACAAATCAATCAAGTATTGATTGAGCATTTCGCAAGCTGTCGTGTAAGATTAGTAGATTTTAAATTAGAGTTTGGTGTAACGGAAGAAGGAGAAATCATATTAGCGGATGAGATCTCACCAGATACTTGCCGTTTATGGGATGAAACGAGCAATGAAAAGTTTGATAAAGACGTATTCCGTCGCGATCTTGGAAATTTAACAGAAGCTTATGAAGAGATTTTAAAACGTTTAGGGGGAATTTCACATGTATAAAGTTAAGGTATATGTAACGTTAAGAGAAAGCGTATTAGATCCACAAGGAACAGCAGTAAAAGGGGCACTTCATAGTCTTTCATTTACAGAAGTACAGGATGTTCGAATCGGAAAGTACATGGAACTAACAATTGATAAATCTGTATCTGACCTTGACGCAAAGGTAAAGGAAATGTGTGAAAAATTATTAGCAAACGTTGTAATGGAAGACTTCCGTTATGAAGTTGAGGAGGTTGTCGCACAGTGAAATTTGCCGTAATAGTATTTCCGGGTTCGAACTGTGATGTCGATATGTTCCATGCAATTAAAGATGAGCTTGGTGAAGAAGTAGATTACGTTTGGCACGATAAAGAGAATTTAGATGAATATGATGCAATTTTACTACCTGGTGGATTCTCTTACGGTGACTATTTACGTTGTGGTGCTATTTCTCGCTTTGCTAACGCAATGAAAGCAGTGCAAAAAGCTGCTGAGCAAGGAAAACCAATTTTAGGAGTGTGTAATGGATTCCAGATTCTTGTTGAATCAGGATTACTACCAGGAGCACTAATAAGAAACGAAAACTTAAAATTTATGTGTCGCACGGTTCAGTTACGTGTTGAAAATAACGAAACGATGTTTACATCACAATATGAAAAAGATGAAGTAATCAATATTCCAATTGCACATGGTGAAGGGAATTACTATTGTGATGAAGTAACTCTTAAACAATTAGAAAAGAATAATCAAATCGCATTCCGTTATGTAGAAAATCCGAATGGTAGCGTTTCAGATATTGCTGGTATTGTAAATGAAAAGGGAAATGTACTTGGTATGATGCCACACCCAGAGCGTGCTGTAGATGAATTGCTTGGTGGTGCTGAAGGGTTAAAAGTCTTTCAATCTATCTTAAAACAGTGGAGGGAAACATATGTCGTTAATGCTTGAACCAAATCCAACACAAATTAAAGAAGAGCGTATATATGCGGAAATGGGGCTAACAGACGAAGAGTTTGCCATGGTTGAAAAGATTCTAGGCCGTTTGCCGAATTATACAGAAACAGGTTTATTCTCTGTAATGTGGTCTGAACATTGTAGTTATAAAAATTCAAAACCAGTTCTTCGCAAGTTCCCAACAACAGGTGAGCGTGTCCTGCAAGGCCCTGGAGAAGGCGCTGGAATTGTAGATATCGGTGATAATCAAGCGGTTGTATTTAAAATGGAAAGCCATAACCATCCTTCTGCTATTGAACCATATCAAGGAGCAGCAACAGGCGTTGGTGGTATTATCCGTGACGTATTCTCTATGGGAGCACGTCCAGTAGCTCTATTAAACTCACTTCGCTTCGGTGAACTACAATCACCACGTGTGAAATATTTATTTGAAGAAGTAGTAGCAGGAATCGCAGGATACGGTAACTGCATCGGTATTCCTACTGTTGGTGGCGAAGTACAATTCGATCCATGTTACGAAGGAAATCCACTTGTAAATGCAATGTGCGTAGGTTTAATTAACCACGAGGATATTAAAAAAGGGCAAGCACACGGTGCTGGCAATACAGTAATGTACGTAGGAGCATCAACTGGTCGTGACGGTATTCACGGTGCAACATTCGCATCTGAAGAACTATCTGAAAGCTCAGAAGCGAAACGTCCGGCAGTTCAAGTAGGAGATCCATTTATGGAGAAACTTCTTATCGAAGCATGTTTAGAACTTATTCAGTCTGATGCACTTGTTGGAATTCAAGATATGGGAGCTGCTGGTTTAACTTCATCTTCTGCAGAAATGGCAAGTAAAGCAGGTATGGGTATTGAAATGTACTTAGATGATGTACCACAGCGTGAAACGGGAATGACACCATATGAAATGATGCTATCTGAATCACAAGAGCGTATGTTAATTGTTATCAAAAAAGGTAGAGAGCAAGAAATAGTAGATTTATTTGAGAAGTATGGTCTTGCAGCAGTTACGATGGGGAAAGTAACGGAAGACAAAATGCTTCGCTTATTCCATAAAGGTGAAATGGTAGCTGAAGTACCAGCAGATGCTCTTGCAGAAGAAGCGCCAATTTATCATAAACCATCAAAAGAAGCAGCATACTTTGCTGAGTTCCAGCAGATGAAAGTGGAAACACCGCAAGTAGAAGATTATAAAGAAACGTTATTCGCTTTACTACAACAACCGACAATTGCAAGTAAAGAGTGGGTATATGATCAATATGATTATCAAGTACGCACAAGCACAGTTGTTACACCAGGTTCAGATGCAGCGGTTGTACGTGTACGCGGTACAGAAAAAGGATTAGCAATGACGACAGATTGTAACTCTCGCTATATTTACTTAGATCCAGAAACGGGCGGTAAAATTGCAGTAGCAGAGGCAGCGCGTAATATCGTATGTTCTGGTGGAGAGCCACTTGCAATTACAGATTGCTTAAACTTTGGTAACCCAGAAAAACTGGAAATCTTCTGGCAAATTGAGAAATCGGTAGATGGTATGAGTGAAGCTTGTCGCACATTACAAACGCCAGTTATTGGCGGAAACGTATCGATGTATAACGAGCGTAGTGGTGAAGCGGTATATCCAACACCGACTGTTGGGATGGTTGGTCTTGTCCATGATTTAAAACATGTAACAACACAAGAATTTAAGCAAGCTGGCGATTTAGTGTACGTAATTGGAGAGACGAAAGCTGAATTTGGTGGAAGTGAATTACAGAAAATGGTCCACGGCAAAATTTTCGGCCAATCACCAAGTATCGATCTAGATGTAGAATTAAAACGCCAAAAACAAGTATTAGAAGCAATTCAAGCTGGCCTTGTTCAATCGGCACATGATGTTGCTGAAGGTGGTTTAGCAGTTGCAATTTCTGAAAGTGCAATTGGTGCTAACGGTTTAGGTGCTACTGTGAAATTAGACGGTGAAGCAACGGCGGTATTATTTGCGGAATCACAATCTCGCTTCGTTCTAACTGTAAAACGTGAAAACAAAGAAGCGTTCGAGAAAGTCGTCGAAGCAATTCAAGTTGGAGCAGTGACAGATACAAATGAGGTAACAATTCATAATGAAGAAAATGAAGTATTACTTACAGCAAATGTAGATGAAATGAGACAGGCTTGGAAAGGGGCAATCCCATGCTTGCTGAAATAAAGGGGTTAAATGAAGAATGTGGCGTCTTTGGAATTTGGGGGCATGAAAATGCGGCACAAGTTTCGTACTACGGATTGCACAGTTTGCAGCACCGTGGGCAAGAGGGCGCAGGCATTGTTGTAAATAATGGGGAAAAAATCGTCGGTCACAAGGGATTAGGTTTAATATCGGAAGTGTTCTCAAGAGGTGAGCTAGAAGGATTGAACGGAAAATCAGCAATCGGACACGTACGATACGCGACGGCTGGTGGAAGTGAAGTAGCTAACGTTCAACCATTATTATTCCGTTTTTCTGATCATAGTATGGCATTAGCTCATAACGGAAATTTAATTAATGCAAAAATGCTTCGCCGCGAATTAGAGGCAGAGGGAAGTATTTTTCAAACGAGTTCAGATACAGAAGTACTTTTACATCTTATTAAGCGTAGTACGAAAGATTCTTTAATTGAAAGTGTAAAAGAGGCACTAAATAAAGTGAAAGGTGCGTTTGCATACCTTTTACTAACTGGGAATGAAATGATTGTTGCGCTAGATCCGAATGGGTTCCGTCCTCTTTCAATTGGAAAGATGGGTGATGCTTACGTTGTAGCATCAGAAACATGTGCTTTCGATGTAGTAGGTGCAACATACATTCGTGATGTAGAACCGGGTGAATTACTTATCATCAATGATGAAGGAATTCACGTAGATCGTTTTACAAATGAAGTAGATCATGCAATTTGTAGTATGGAGTACATTTACTTTGCGCGTCCGGATTCTAATATCGCTGGTATTAATGTCCACGCAGCACGTAAAAACATGGGGAAACGTTTAGCGGCAGAAGCTCCTATTGAAGCTGATGTTGTTACTGGTGTACCAGATTCTAGTATTTCAGCTGCGATCGGTTATGCTGAGGCGACAGGTATTCCATATGAGTTAGGATTAATTAAAAATCGTTACGTTGGACGTACGTTTATTCAACCTTCTCAAGAACTGCGAGAGCAAGGGGTAAAGATGAAGCTTTCCGCAGTAAGAGGTGTAGTTGAGGGGAAACGAGTTGTTATGATTGACGACTCTATCGTAAGAGGAACGACAAGCAAACGAATTGTTCGTATGCTTCGTGAAGCTGGAGCGACAGAGGTTCATGTAAGAATTGCTTCACCGCCTCTAAAATATCCATGTTTCTATGGTATTGATATTCAAACGAGAAAAGAATTAATTGCAGCAAATAATACAGTAGAAGAAATCCGTGAAATGATCGGAGCGGATTCTTTAACATTTTTAAGTGAAGATGGATTAGTAGATGCAATTGGACGTCCATATGAAGGGAAATATGGCGGCCTATGTATGGCTTACTTCAATGGAGACTATCCAACAGCTCTTTATGATTATGAGCAAGAGCTTTTAGAAAGTATGAAATAAGAAAGTGAAAAAAGCTTCTACTTCTTTTGATGTAGAAGCTAGCTTCTTTCTTAAAAACGGCCGCCCTGGATGGGGAGAAATTAAAAGACGAGGTGTAAATAACGATGGCGAATGCATATAAGCAAGCAGGAGTAGATATTGAAGCTGGATATGAAGCGGTATCTCGCATGAAAAAACACGTACAAACAACAATGAGAAAAGAAGTACTAGGCGGTTTAGGCGGTTTTGGAGGTATGTTTGATCTATCAAAATTTGCATTAGAAGAACCTGTATTAGTATCTGGAACAGATGGCGTGGGAACAAAATTGATGCTCGCTTTTATGGCAGATAAACATGACACAATTGGTATTGATGCAGTAGCGATGTGTGTAAATGATATTGTTGTCCAAGGGGCAGAGCCGCTTTTCTTCCTTGATTATATTGCTTGTGGTAAAGCTGAACCTAGTAAAATTGAAAACATCGTCAAAGGTATATCAGAGGGCTGTCGCCAAGCTGGTTGTGCATTAATTGGTGGGGAAACAGCTGAAATGCCAGGAATGTATTCTACGGAAGAATACGATTTAGCTGGTTTTACAGTTGGGATTGTTGATAAAAAGAAAATTGTAACAGGTGAAAAGATTGAAGCTGGTCACGTATTAATTGGCTTAGCATCTAGCGGTATTCATAGTAATGGTTACTCTTTAGTACGAAAAGTGTTACTAGAAGATGGAGAACTATCTTTAGATCGCATTTATGGACGCTTAGAACTACCTCTTGGTGAGGAGTTATTAAAACCAACGAAAATTTATGTCAAACCTATTTTAGAACTATTGAAAAAACATGAAGTGTACGGTATGGCTCATATTACAGGTGGTGGATTCATTGAAAATATTCCACGTATGTTGCCAGAAGGAATTGGTGCTGAGATTGAACTTGGATCTTGGGAAATTCAGCCGATTTTCAATTTGCTTCAAGAAGTTGGGAAACTAGAAGAGAAAGAAATGTTCAATATTTTTAACATGGGTATTGGTATGGTAGTAGCGGTAAGGGAAGAAGATGCAAAAGATATTGTTCGTCTTCTTGAAGAGCAAGGAGAAACAGCTCGTATTATTGGTCGTACTGTACAAGGGGATGGCGTTACCTTCAATGGGGGCACAGCACTATGAGTAGATTAGCAGTTTTTGCTTCTGGAAGCGGATCTAACTTTCAATCTCTCGTTAATGCGGTAGAAGAAAAGAGATTGGATGCAGATATTAGTTTATTAGTATGTGATAAACCAGAAGCACGCGTTATTGGACGGGCACATTATCATCATATCCCATGTTTCGCTTTTTCAGCGAAAGCATATGAGTCAAAAGAAGCATTTGAAAAAGAAATATTAAAGAAGCTAGAAGAGTATGAAATTGATTATGTTATTTTAGCTGGATATATGCGTTTAATTGGGCCAACTTTACTAGAAGCATATGGCGGGAAGATTATTAACATTCATCCATCACTACTACCGAGTTTCCCAGGGAAAGATGCTGTCGGTCAAGCGTTAGAAGCAGGTGTGAAAGTAACTGGAGTAACAATTCATTATGTAGATGCAGGTATGGATACAGGTCCAATTATTGCGCAAGAAGCAGTAGTTGTTTCTGAAGGTGATACGAGAGAAAGCTTACAAAAGAAAATTCAACAAGTTGAACATAAATTATACGTAAATACAGTGAATCAAATTGTTCAGTCTGTGAAAGAACCAACTGTTAACTAACATACAACCAGGGGTGAAGGATAAATGAAAAAGCGTGCATTAGTAAGTGTTTCAGATAAAACAGGAGTAGTAGAATTTGTTAAAGGTTTACTAGAACAAGGGATTGAAGTTATTTCAACAGGTGGTACGAAAAAATTACTAGAAGAAAATGGTTTACAAGTAATCGGTATTTCTGAAGTAACTGGTTTCCCAGAAATTATGGATGGCCGTGTAAAAACATTACATCCAAATATTCATGGTGGTCTATTAGCAGTTCGTGATAATGAAACACATGTAGCGCAAATGAATGAATTAGGCATTCAACCAATTGACTTTGTTGTTGTTAACTTATACCCATTTAAAGAAACAATCGCTAAGCCTGATGTAACATTTGCTGATGCAATTGAAAATATTGATATTGGTGGCCCAACAATGATTCGCTCTGCTGCGAAAAATCATAAATTTGTATCGGTAATCGTAGATCCAGTAGATTATGATGTTGTATTAGCAGAACTGAAAGAGAACGGCGAAGTAAAAGAAGAGACGAAACGTAAATTAGCAGCGAAAGTATTCCGTCATACAGCGGCATATGATGCGTTAATTTCTAACTACTTAACAGAACAAATGGGTGAAGAAAGTCCAGAAACGTTAACTGTGACGTTTGAGAAAAAGCAAGACTTACGTTATGGAGAGAACCCACATCAAAAGGCTACTTTCTATAAAGCACCATTTGCTGCAACTTCTTCTGTTGCATATGCAGAACAATTACATGGTAAGGAATTATCTTATAACAATATTAATGATGCAGACGCAGCGCTTAGCATCGTAAAAGAATTTACAGAACCAGCAGTAGTAGCGGTAAAACATATGAATCCATGTGGCGTTGGAGTAGGAACTGATATTCACGAGGCATATACTCGTGCTTATGAAGCGGATCCAGTATCAATCTTCGGCGGTATTATTGCAGCAAATCGTGAAATTGATAAAGCTACAGCAGAAAAGTTACACGAAATTTTCTTAGAAATTGTTATCGCTCCTTCGTTCTCGCAAGAAGCTTTAGAAGTGTTGCAAAGCAAGAAGAACTTACGCTTACTAACTGTAAATATTGAAAAAGCGACAAGTGCAAGCAAAAAACTAACTTCTGTACAAGGTGGTCTTCTTGTTCAAGAGGAAGATACGTTATCATTAGATGAGAACACAATTTCAATTCCAACGAAACGTGAACCATCAGAGCAAGAGTGGAAAGATTTAAAACTAGCTTGGAAAGTTGTAAAACATGTGAAATCAAATGCAATTGTTTTAGCGAATGATAACATGACGGTTGGTGTAGGCGCGGGACAGATGAACCGTGTAGGCTCTGCAAAAATTGCAATTACACAAGCTGGCGAAAAAGCACAAGGTAGCGCACTTGCATCTGATGCTTTCTTCCCAATGCCAGATACAGTAGAAGAAGCAGCAAAAGCTGGTATTACAGCAATTATCCAACCAGGTGGATCAATTCGTGATGAGGATTCTATTAAAGTGGCAGATAAGTATGGGATTACGATGGTGTTCACTGGCGTACGTCATTTCAAACACTAATAGAGGATGTCTAAAAGGTCCGGTCGAGATAATCTTCGCATGTCGTCGTTGCAATGCCAGTGCGGTACTCATGTAGGAAAACTATACTCCGTATCCTCTTGGAAAATGCGCCTCGACCTGCTCGGTTCTCTCGATCCTCCCTTTTAAACTTCTATTGATATGAAAAAGCAAACTAGGAGCATAGCTTCTAGTTTGTACCTATTTAATTATTGGGGGATGAAATATGAATGTTTTAGTAATTGGCCGCGGTGGGCGTGAGCATGCTTTAGCTTGGAAGTTTGCACAATCTGAAAAGGTGGAGAAGGTGTATGTAGCACCAGGTAATGAAGGTATGCGAGATGTTGCAATACCAGTTGATATTGATGAAAATGATTTTGATGCATTAGTTTTATTTGCCAAAGAGAATAATGTTGAATTAACTTTCGTTGGGCCAGAAATTCCGCTTATGAATGGAATTGTTGATCGTTTTAAAGAAGAAGGACTTCGCGTATTTGGTCCGAATAAAGCGGCTGCTGTTATTGAAGGCAGTAAAGCTTTTACGAAAGAGTTGATGAAAAAGTATAATATACCAACTGCTGCATACGAAACTTTTACAGACTATGATGAAGCAGTAAAGTACATTCAAAAAGTTGGTGCGCCAATTGTTGTTAAAGCTGATGGATTAGCTGCTGGTAAAGGTGTAACGGTAGCAATGACGCTTGAAGAGGCATTACAAGCTGTGAAAGAAATGCTACAAGATGTGAAATTCGGCGTGGCAAGTAAGAAGGTCGTTATTGAAGAGTTTTTAGATGGACAAGAATTTTCATTGATGGCATTTGTAAATGGAACAACTGTACATCCGATGGTAATTGCTCAAGACCATAAACGAGCTTTTGATGGCGATAAGGGTCCTAATACAGGTGGAATGGGCGCATATTCTCCAGTACCACAAATTCCAGAATCAGCAGTTCAAGAGGCGATTGAAACAGTATTACACCCAACTGCTAAAGCGATGATCCAAGAAAATCGTTCGTTTACAGGTATTTTATATGCAGGGCTTATTTTAACAAATGATGGTCCAAAGGTAATTGAATTTAATGCTCGCTTTGGTGATCCTGAAACGGAAGTTGTATTACCTCGCTTAGAGAATGATTTAGTTGATGTATGCAACGCTGTGTTAGATGAAAGTGAACTAACTTTACAATGGTCAGAAGATGCTGTTATCGGTGTTGTACTTGCTTCTAAAGGATATCCAGAAGCGTATAAAAAAGGTGAAGTTATTAACGGATTAGATACATTGCAAGATGTGATTGTTTTCCATGCGGGGACAGTAATGAAACACGGTGATTTTGTAACAAATGGTGGCCGTGTATTATTTGTTGCTTGCAAGGCGAATAGTTTACAAGAAGCAAAAGATAAAGTATATAAAGAAATCGGTAAAATTGAGAGTGATGGTCTATTTTATCGAAGTGATATAGGATATCGTGCAATTGGGCATGAGATGACGAGAAGTTAATGTATAAAAAATCCCGCTGAGAAATCAGCGGGATTTTTATGCATCTTTATCTTTTTTCAATTTTCCTTTTTGCTTTGCCATTTCTCGAAGTAAATACTCGATGTGTGCATTGACGCTACGAAACTCATCATTCGCCCATTTTTCGATGACTGCGTGTAATTCAGGATCAATACGTAATGGAAAGCTTTTCTTTTTAGCCATTATTATTTACAACCTATTAATATAGGCTTCCTGTATTAATAACTGGTTGCGCACCTTTATCTGAAACGATGGCAACCAATAAGTTATTTACCATATTTGCTTTACGCTCGTCATCGAGTTCCAGTACGCCTTCTTCATCTAACATATGGATTGAATCTTTGGCCATCTTCACAGCACCTTCAACAATCTCTTTTCTAGCAGCCAACACTGCTTTTGCTTGTTGACGTTGTAGCATTGCATGGGCAATTTCTGTTGCGTAAGCTAAATGCGTTAAACGAGTTTCTAATACTTCTACACCAGCGATTTCAAGACGCGCTTCTAATTCGCGTTTTAGCTCTTCTGAAATTTCCTCAGTATTTCCACGTAACGTAATACAAGTTTCATCTTGGAAATTATCGTAAGGATATTTTGTTGCAACGTGGCGGATTGCTGTTTCACTTTGGATTTCTACGAATCGATCGTAATGCTCAACACCAAACATTGCTTTTGCAGAATCAACCACTTTATATACGATAACAGCTGCAATTTCAATTGGATTTCCTTCAATATCATTTACTTTTAATTTCTTACTATTAAAGTTTTCAACACGTAAAGATACAGTTTGACGGAATGCAAATGGAATTGTTAAAAATAAACCGTTTTGACGAATTGTTCCTAAATAATTACCGAAGAACGTAATAACTTTCGCTTGATTCGGTTGAACGATACCGATGCCTGTAGCCAAAACAGATGCTAATATGAGAGCTAAAATAGCTATTACAAACATTTCTTGTACAAGGCAAAATACACCGATAGCGGCTAAAACTAAAATTCCAATAACACCCAGAAACCCATTTACATAAAATACTTGTTTTTCTTTCATATGATCGCCTCCTGATATAAAAATGATATCATTTTTATATCATTTTAAGCAAGGGGTTCACACCTAATTTTCTGAATTTTTTTATTTGGTATCTTTTATGTACGTGTTAGGGATGAAAAAAGAATGTATGTTCTGTTTTGTGGTAAAATAAAGAGGACTTAACCGCCCACTGCAGCAGCTAAGTCCCTTTGAGAGCATCTTGCATCGTGACAAATGATTCAAAGCGGTTTGGCCAGGATTATTTCTTCAATCGCTGACTCAATCTCTTTGTCAGAAGAGTCGTAACTTCCATTTGACTTTGGTTTGTCATGGGTAGAAGTTTGATTCACTTCTTCTTTAGCATGTCCTTTTTCAGTAAAATTCATGCTAGGCATTTTAAATGCGCCCATACTCATGTATTTTCCAAATTTACATACTTCAGCAATAGGGCAGAAACGAACAATCCCCTCTGCAATTTTCATGGCACCAATCCATAGTAAAACTTTAGACCAAGTGCACCACGGTTTGCGTACGAGTTTCGCTGTACTACAACCGAAGAGGATAAGTCCGAGTGTAATTCGAATTAGAGCGTTTATTGTACCGATGTTTTGCTTCATTTGAAAAACACTCCTTTTTGATGAACTTCGAAATAGCAAATACTATTTCTTTTATTAGTATTCCATGTGATTTTTGTGATATGTAATCCAACATTTGACGTTAAAAAAGATGTTGGAATGGGCGTGTGTGTAAGTAGCTTTTTTTGTTATAATGAAAGAATGCACAAAAAGAAGTTTAAAACTAGATCCTCTTTTTGAACAAATAGGGAAGAGGAGATTTAAAAGGAATTTTAAAAAATCCTGATGCAAATTAACTGTTATTTTGAACAGACATAGATATAACTAGAGAAAAGAAAGGGTGTTTTCATGTACGATATTTCCGGATGGAAACATGTATTTAAGCTTGATCCAAATAAGGAGTTAAGCGATGAACATTTAGAAATGATTTGTGAGTCTGGAACCGATGCTGTTATTGTAGGCGGAAGTGATGGAGTTACAATTGATAACGTATTACACATGCTAGTTAGCATTCGTAGATATGCAGTTCCTTGCGTGTTAGAGGTTTCTGATGTGGAAGCAATCACACCAGGCTTTGATTTTTATTACATCCCAAGCGTATTAAATAGCCGAAAAGTAGAATGGGTAACAGGTGTTCATCACGAGGCATTGAAAGAATTTGGGGATATTATGGACTGGGACGAAATTTTCATGGAAGGGTATTGTGTTTTAAATCCTGAAGCGAAAGTAGCCCAGCTTACAGATGCAAAATGTGATTTAACAGAAGATGACGTTATTGCATACGCGCGTTTAGCAGACAAGCTATTACATTTACCGATATTCTATTTAGAATATAGCGGTACGTATGGAGATATTGAACTTGTTAAAAATGTAAAAGCAGAATTGAAACAAGCTAATTTATATTATGGCGGTGGCATTTCTAATGCAGAACAAGCGAAAGAAGTAGCGCAGTATGCCGATACAGTAGTTGTTGGAAATGTTATTTATGATGATATAAAATCGGCGTTAAAAACAGTTAAAGCAGTAAAAGGAGAGTAGGTGCAGGCGTATATGAGTATGACGGATAAGTTATTAAATGGTTTAAATCCACAGCAACAAAAAGCAGTGCAAACAACGAATGGACCGCTACTATTAATGGCGGGAGCGGGTAGTGGTAAAACACGTGTGTTAACACATCGTATTGCATATTTACTTGGTGAAAAAGGTGTAGCGCCATGGAATGTACTAGCTATTACCTTTACAAATAAGGCTGCTCGTGAAATGCGCGAGCGTATTGATACACTTGTCGGACCAGAAGCAGAAGATATTTGGATTTCTACGTTCCACTCTATGTGTGTACGTATTTTACGACGTGATATCGATCGTATTGGTATTAATCGTAACTTTACAATCTTAGATTCAGGCGATCAGTTAACTGTAGTCAAAAAAATTATGAAAGAGCGTAATATTGATCCGAAGAAATTTGAGCCGCGCTCTATTTTAGCCGGCATTAGTAATGCGAAAAATGAACTGTTATCTGCAGATAAATATGCAAAAAAAATTACAATCGCTGATCCATATGAAAAATTAACGAGCGATGTATATACAGAATATCAAAAACGTCTTTTGAAAAATAACTCATTAGACTTTGATGATTTAATTATGACAACGATTCAGCTATTTGAACGTGTTCCAGAAGTACTAGAGTTTTATCAGCGCAAGTTCCAATATATTCACGTGGATGAGTATCAAGATACGAACAAAGCACAGTACCTTCTTGTTAAACATTTAGCAACACGTTTTAAAAACCTTTGTGTTGTGGGTGACTCAGATCAGTCTATTTATCGTTGGCGTGGTGCGGATATTTCTAACATTTTGTCATTCGAAAAAGACTATGAGAATGCGCAAGTTATTCTGTTAGAACAAAACTATCGCTCGTCACAAAATATTTTAAATGCAGCCAATGCTGTTATTGAAAAAAATACGAATCGTAAACCGAAAAAATTATGGACAGACAACCAAGTTGGGAGCAAAATTTCGTATTATCGTGCTGCAACTGAAAAGGACGAAGCGTATTTTGTTGCGAAAAAAATTCGTGATGATATTCAAATGGGTAACCGAAAATATACTGACTTTGCAGTATTATATCGTACGAATGCTCAGTCTCGTATGGTTGAGGAGATTTTCCTGAAATCTAATATCCCTTATAAAATTGTCGGCGGTACGAAGTTCTACGACCGTAAAGAAATTAAAGACATTTTGGCGTACTTACGTTTAATTGGGAATCCTGATGATGAGATTAGTTTCGCACGTATTATTAACATGCCGAAGCGCGGGATTGGTGCGACTTCTATCGATAAAATTATTAATTACGGTGTGCAAAACGGAATTTCATTAACGGCTGTATTTGATGAAATTGAGCATGTTGGTGTAAGTGCAAAAATTACAAAGGCAGTAAAAGAATTCGCAAGTTTACTACACAACTGGGTAAATATGCAAGAGTACTTATCTGTTACAGAATTAGTAGAAGAAGTCATTGAAAAAACAGGATATCGCGAGATGTTGAAAAATGAGCGTTCTTTAGAAGCAGAAGGCCGTTTAGAAAACTTAGATGAGTTTTTATCTGTTACGCAAACGTTCGAATCTCAAAGTGAAGATAAGAGCCTTGTTGCATTCCTAACAGACTTAGCTCTTGTCGCGGATATTGATCGTGTAGATGAAGATCCAACTGCTGGTGAAGAAGTTATTTTAATGACGATGCACTCAGCAAAAGGGCTAGAGTTCCCTGTAGTCTTTATCGTTGGTTTAGAGGAAGGAATATTCCCGCATACGCGTTCTCTTATGGAAGAAGATGAAATGCAAGAAGAGCGTCGCCTTGCTTATGTAGGTATTACTCGTGCAGAAGAAGAATTATACTTATCGAATGCGCAAATGCGTACTTTATTTGGTAGGACAAGTATGAATGCAGCATCTCGATTTATTACAGAAATCCCGGCAGAGTTGGTGGAACCATTAAATGAAACAGCGCCGAAGCGTGAAACTTCGTTTAGTGCAAAAGGAAGAACGACAGGAGCTGCGGCAACAACAACACGCTCTCGTTCAGCTTTCGTACGTCCGGCTGTTAAGACAACAGGCGGCGAGCAAATTGGCTGGGCAGTAGGCGATAAAGCTTCCCACCAAAAATGGGGAGTCGGTACAGTTGTAAGTGTAAAAGGCGAAGGTGATTCAAAAGAATTAGATATCGCGTTCCCAAGCCCGATTGGTGTTAAACGTTTATTAGCAAAATTTGCACCTGTGACGAAACAATAGGAAAGGAATGAGGATATGTCAAAAGAGATAGCAAAAAAACGTATAGAAGAACTACGTGATTTGTTAAATACATTTAACTATCAATATCACGTATTAGACAATCCTTCTGTTTCTGATGCGGAGTATGACCGTAATATGCAGGAGCTTATAAAATTAGAAGCAGAGAATCCAGAGTTCATGAGTGAAGACTCTCCCTCCGTGCGCGTTGGGGGAACTGTTCTTGATATATTTGAAAAAGTAACGCATAAGTCACCGATGTTAAGTTTAGGAAATGCATTTAACGAAGGAGATTTGCGTGATTTTGACCGAAGAGTACGTCAAGGAATTGATGATGCGAATGTAAGATATATATGCGAATTAAAAATTGACGGACTTGCTGTTTCACTTCATTATGAAAAAGGACGCTTTATTCAAGGTGCAACACGTGGTGATGGTATAACAGGTGAAGATATTACCCAAAACTTGAAAACGATTAAAGCAATTCCACTTCGATTAAATGAAGAGGTAACGTTAGAAGCGCGAGGCGAGGCTTATATGCCGAAGCGTTCATTCGTTAAACTAAATGAAGAAAAAGAGCAAAACGGTGAAGATGTATTTGCGAATCCGCGTAATGCGGCAGCAGGTTCAATACGTCAACTTGATACGAAAATTGCAGCAAAGCGTAACCTATCCATGTTTGTATATGGTCTTGCAAATGTAGAAGAAAAAACAATTTCATCGCATAGCGAATCACTTGATTTCTTAGGTGAACTGGGGTTTAAGACAAATCCAAATCGCCGTACATGTGAAACAATTGAAGAGGTTATAGCTTATGTAGAAGAATGGCAGGAAAAACGTCCGAATCTTGATTATGAGATTGATGGGATCGTTATAAAAGTAGACGATGTTGCTCTTCAAGAAAGCCTAGGAACTACTGCAAAGAGTCCAAGATGGGCGATTGCTTATAAATTCCCGGCTGAAGAAGTTGTAACGAGATTAACGGGCATTGAATTAAGTGTTGGCCGTACAGGGGTTGTAACACCGACTGCAGAGTTAGAACCAGTACGAGTGGCTGGTACGATCGTTCGTCGTGCTTCCTTACATAACGAGGATTTAATTCGTGAAAAAGACATTCGAATTGGTGACTACGTTGTTGTGAAAAAGGCTGGAGATATTATTCCTGAGGTTGTGAACGTTATTTTTGATAAGCGTACTGGTGAGGAAGAAGAATACCGCATGCCAACGCATTGTCCGGCATGTGAGAGTGAACTAGTTCGTTTAGAAGAAGAGGTTGCACTTCGTTGTATAAATCCAACTTGTCCTGCCCAAATTCGCGAGGGATTAATTCATTTCGTTTCAAGAAATGCAATGAATATTGACGGACTTGGCGAGCGTGTCATCACACAGCTCTTTGATGCAGATTATATTCGTACGTTTGCAGATTTATATGCATTGACGAAAGAACAATTACTACAGCTAGAGCGTTTTGGTGAAAAATCAGCAACAAATTTAATACAAGCAATTGAGAATTCGAAGGAAAACTCGTTAGAGCGATTATTATTTGGCCTTGGAATTCGCCATGTCGGGGCGAAAGCAGCACGTACATTTGCAGAGCATTTTGAAACGATGGATGCACTTGTGAAAGCGACGGAAGAAGAGCTAAAATCAATTAATGAAATTGGAGAAAAAATGGCGCAATCCGTTGTGACATATTTTGATAATGAAGATGTATTAGAGCTATTACAACAGTTTAAAGAGTATGGCGTGAACATGACATACAAAGGCATAAAAAGTGCAGATTTACAAAATGTTGAATCTTACTTTGCAGGGAAAACTGTCGTCTTAACTGGGAAATTAGAAGTGATGGGACGCAGTGAAGCGAAGAAGAAGATTGAGGCATTAGGTGGAAAAGTAACAGGAAGTGTTAGTAAAAGTACGGATTTAGTTGTTGCTGGTGAAGCTGCTGGCTCAAAATTAGCGCAAGCAGAGAAGCACAATGTTGAAGTTTGGAATGAAGAGAGGTTCTTACAAGAGCTAAATAAGTAAGAGGTGCAAACTTACCATGAAAAAAATAGCATTAGCGGTATTAAGTCTTGGCCTACTTGTAAGTGGTTGTAGCGCAGGTGCCGACAAAGATGAAAAAGTGGCTGAGAAATCAGGGAAAGCAAAAGAGCAAGCAGTCGTTCCGAAGTATGCTATTTCGGATGAATATTATAAGACGACTGTTCCATTTGATGCAGGATCTGCACGTGGATTAGTTGTGCAGGGATTAAATAATCGTCTTGATATAGATGAATTTGAAACAGGATTAATGCGTATTGCAAAAGAATCATTTAATACGAAAGATTATTTCTTTAAAGGTGGAAGTACTCTAGATGATCAAACCGTAAAAATGCTTGTAAAAAGAAAGCGTACAGATGCCGAACAAAAGGAACTAGAGAGCAAATTAAAAAAAGATGCAGTTAAATTTCCGAATATAGGGCTCAATCCAGCGTTAGGCGAAGGATCAGAATCACTAGAAGTGAAAAATAAAAAAAATCCAATATATATTACAAATATTTTAGAGCATAATTATTATGTGAAAAAAGGCGATAAAGATGTTGAACTTGGTGGTATTGTAGTTGGTTTAGCAATGAATTCTGTTCAATATTTTAATGAAGAGCATGGTTATCCGCGTGAGGCTAAAATCGAGGACGAAAAAATGTTAGCTGAAGGGAAAAAAATGGCGCAAGAAATCTTGAAAGTTATGCACCAAAAAAAGCCCGACATAAAAAACGTTCCGATTACATTTGCGATTTATCGTCAATCTCCAAAGTCTGCACTTGTGCCAGGAAACTTTGTTTCTTATGCTAATGTGGAAAAAGGTAGTGAAACGGTTGAAGATTGGAAACAAATTAACGAGAAATACTATTTGTTCCCGTCTGAACAAGCAAAAACAGACAATAAGCGTGAAGATCTTGCAAGGGTATCTAACTTCAAAGCAAAACTAAGCGATTATTTCCAAGGCGATTATTCCGCTGTTATCGGTACTGGTATGTATAGAGACGAGGAATTAAAAGAAATGAAGCTGGATATTCCTGTCCAGTTTAATGGAAAAGCGGAAATAATTGGTTTTACACAATATGTAGCAGGGCTTGTTATGGAATACTTCCCAAATTATATGAGAGTACAAGTAACGATTAAATCTGTAGAACGTCCAGAAGCGATTATTATACGTGAAGCGAAGCAAGATGAGCCACTCGTAAAAATTTTAGATTAAAGATAAAAGCTGTTCCACAAAGGAACAGCTTTTTTTCTTGAGGAATTTTGTTATAATTTTAAATGTTATAAATAAGGGGATAAGGGGTAAAGGTCATGGACGAACTAAGTCTTCAAGTCATTATTTTATTAATTGCATTCGGATTTTTAGCAGCTTTTATTGATTCAGTTGTTGGAGGTGGAGGATTAATTTCGCTTCCTGCACTAATGTTTGTCGGTTTGTCACCAGCTTCGGCAATTGCAACGAATAAATTAGCTGCAACGATGGGGACGTTTACGAGTGCAATTTATTTTATTCGATCAGGAAAAGTCGATTTTAAAATTGTAGGAAAGTTAATCCCATTAACTATTATTGGAGCGGTCGCAGGTGCTTTAGTGGTAAAATTTATTCCACCGGATATTTTACGTCCATTAGTACTTGTAATGTTGGTGTTTATTGCCATTTATATTATTGCAAAAAAGGATTGGGGAAGCGTATCTACCTATAAGAAGATGACGAAAAGGAAAACATTAATATTTTTCTTTGTTATTTTAATGATAGGGTTTTATGATGGTTTTTTTGGACCAGGGACAGGATCATTTTTAATTTTTGCATTTTTATTAATAGGGTTGGATTTTATTCAAGCAGCGGCATCTGGAAAACTTTTGAACTTTGTTAGTAATATCGTATCTTTAATTACTTTTTTATTTTTAGATATAATTCATTTTGAATACGGTATTATTATGGGATTATCAATGATTTTAGGTGCTTATTTTGGATCGAAGTTTGCAGTTCAAAAAGGCGTTGGATATGTAAGGACTTTATTTTTATTAGTTACTATATTATTGATCGGAAAAAATGTTTTGGAATATACTCATATTTTGTAGATTCATACGCATGTATGAATCTCTTTTTTTATTATATTTTAAAAATTTATTAATTTTTAAAATATAAGTCTAGGAATATTTGAATAAATCTAAATTATCGTGTAGAATAATGTTGTAAAATGTAAACGTTTTTCTAAGGGGAGGCTAAAAAGAATGGTAGTAGCATACAAACATGAGCCATTTACAGATTTTTCAGTAGAGGCTAACAAATTAGCGTTTGAAGAAGGTTTAAAGAAAGTAGAATCTTATCTTGGACAAGACTATCCATTAATTATTGGGGGAGAAAAAATCACTACAGAAGATAAAATTGTTTCTGTAAACCCTGCAAATAAAGAGGAACTTGTTGGTCGTGTTTCAAAAGCAAGCCGTGAATTAGCTGAAAAAGCAATGCAAGTAGCGGATGCAACATTCCAAACTTGGAGAAAGTCAAAACCAGAAATGCGTGCAGACATTTTATTCCGTGCTGCAGCAATTGTTCGTCGTAGAAAACATGAGTTCTCTGCTATCCTTGTAAAAGAAGCAGGTAAACCATGGAATGAGGCAGATGCTGATACAGCGGAAGCAATCGACTTTATGGAATATTATGCTCGTCAAATGTTGAAATTGAAAGACGGTATTCCAGTAGAAAGCCGTCCAATTGAATATAATCGTTTCTCTTACATTCCATTAGGAGTAGGTGTTATCATTTCTCCTTGGAACTTCCCATTCGCAATTATGGCAGGTATGACAACAGCTGCTTTAGTTTCTGGTAACACAGTATTACTAAAACCAGCTAGTACAACTCCTGTAGTAGCTGCGAAATTCATGGAAGTATTAGAAGAAGCTGGCTTACCAGCTGGCGTAGTAAACTTCGTGCCAGGTAATGGTTCTGAAGTTGGTGACTACTTAGTAGATCATCCTCGTACACGTTTCGTAAGCTTCACTGGATCTCGTGATGTAGGTATCCGCATTTATGAGCGTGCAGCGAAAGTAAATCCAGGTCAAATCTGGTTAAAACGTGTTATCGCTGAAATGGGCGGTAAAGATACAATCGTTGTTGATAAAGAAGCAGATCTTGAATTAGCAGCTAAATCTATCGTTGCATCAGCATTCGGATTCTCAGGACAAAAATGTTCTGCATGTTCTCGTGCTGTAATCCACGAAGATGTATATGATCACGTATTAAATCGTGCTGTTGAATTAACAAAAGAATTAACAGTTGATAACCCAGCTGTATTAGGTACAAATATGGGTCCTGTTAATGACCAAGCTGCATTCGATAAAGTAATGAGCTATGTTGCAATTGGTAAAGAAGAAGGTAGAATCCTAGCAGGTGGCGAAGGAGACGATTCTAAAGGCTGGTTCATCCAACCAACAATCGTTGCTGATGTTGCAGAAGATGCTCGCTTAATGAAAGAAGAAATCTTCGGACCAGTAGTAGCATTCTGTAAAGCAAAAGACTTCGATCATGCACTTGCAATTGCAAACAATACAGAATACGGTTTAACAGGAGCAGTTGTTTCTAATAACCGCGACCATATTGAAAAAGCACGTGAAGACTTCCACGTAGGTAACTTATACTTCAACCGTGGATGTACTGGTGCAATCGTAGGTTACCAACCATTCGGTGGCTTTAACATGTCTGGTACAGACTCTAAAGCTGGTGGCCCAGATTACTTAGCACTTCACATGCAAGCAAAAACTACTTCTGAAACTTTATAAGAAATAGTAGAGGAGCTTTTCACAGAATGTGAAGAGCTCCTTTTAAATTAGAATCCCATATATTACTATTATTCGAAGAGGACGAGCTAAACCCTATTAATAGCGGGATAAACATGTAAATAGAAATAAAGTGACGGGAAAAGTTGATTTATTAGTCACATTTTTTAGTATTCATTTTAAGAATTTCCTGTATAATACAATTTGAAAGAAAATCTATGGTTTGACAAGAAACACTCTTTTCGGTTTTGCTCACTGAATGGAGTGTTTTTTTGTAACCAAAAATTCCTCTGTACTCATTGCATTTGCATATACTCCATTTAAACTGGCCAAAATTGTATTGTGAATATAAACAGCTGGTATAGTAGCATTCTTAAAAGAAAGATCTTTTGTAGCACAAGCATCGTGTATAACGGTACAATGAAAGCCGAAATCAAAAGCAGCTCTTACGGTAGCATCAATACACATATGAGTCATCATCCCGCATATGACGATGTGTTCAATGTCTAAACGTTGTAATTGTTCTAAAAGATTAGTTTCTCGGAAGCTATTTGGATAATGTTTGAGTATAACAGTTTCTTCTCTAAGCGGACGGACATTCTCGTGAATATGGACACCTTCTGTATTAGGTAGGAAAAAAGTAGCATCATTTTTTATTGCTACATGCTGGATATGAAAAATAGGTCCGCCGTTCATTCTAAAGTGTTTTAGTAGCTCACTGGCATACTCACTTGCTTCTACCGGATTGCGCAATTCCATCTTTCCATTTGGAAAATAATCATTTTGGATATCAACGAGTAATAGAGCTGTTTTCATATATTCACCTTCCTCTGATTTCATATTCAAATAATAGTATTCAATTCATAGAAAAAATAATCCTTTTAAAAAATATGAGGGAGAAGAATTTTACATAACCTTCAAGATTACTATTTTATTATGAATTTTTATTTGAAAATTTTAATAAAGAAATAATTAATATTTTTCTAAAAAATGTATTGACTCTCACTATTCTGAGTTCTATAATGAGAATTAATTAAACGACAATTAAATCGATACATTCTTATCCAGAGAGGTGGAGGGACTGGCCCTACGATACCTCAGCAACGGGTTTTTTAATACCGTGCTAACTCCAGCAAGTCTTTATAGGCTTGGAAGATGAGAAGATGTGAACGAGTACATATAAGTGCTCTCCTTCTTATCTTTTATTACTGATAAGAAGGAGAGCACTTTTTATTTTACCTCGAAAGCTCTACTTCTAGTTTTTACAGCATATAGGAGGGAAGAAAATGATTTCTTTTAATAACGTAAGTAAAGTATATGAATCAGGTGGGCAATCTGTTCATGCTGTGGAGGATGTAACATTATCAGTTGAGAAGGGCGAAATTTTTGGCATTATCGGATTTAGTGGTGCTGGAAAGAGTACGTTATTACGCCTAGTAAACATGTTAGAGAGACCGACTGCAGGAACGATCTCAATAGATGATAAAGATATTACATCCTTATCAACGAAAGAATTACGGAAACTTAGACAAAGAATTGGGATGATTTTTCAAAGTTTTAATTTATTTAATTCAAGAACAGTGTTTGGGAATATTGCTTATCCATTAAAGTTAGCGAAAGTACCAAAGAATGAAATAAAAGAAAGAGTCAATGAACTGCTGAAGTTTGTAGGGCTAGAAGATAAAGCAAACTATTATCCGGAGCAGTTATCAGGCGGACAAAAGCAACGTGTTGGGATTGCTAGGGCACTTGCAACATCACCAGATATACTTATATGTGATGAGGCAACATCAGCCTTAGATCCAGAAACAACGACAGAGATTTTAAACTTATTAAAGAAAGTCAATCGTGAATATAATTTAACAATTCTTCTTATTACACACGAAATGCATGTTGTGAAAGAAATTTGTCACCGTGTAGCTGTAATGGAGAAGGGAAAAGTTATTGAAGAAGGAAAACTGTTTGATGTTTTCACACAACCAAAAACAAAGACAACTCAAAACTTTGTACGTTCTGTTATTAATGACCACTTGCCAGAAAGTGTTCTAGCGAAAATTCAAAATGGTGGTCAGATTTATCGCTTAACTTTTACTGGTGAGGAGACAGGACAGCCGGTACTATCATATATCGCAAAAAACTATAACGTCGATGTAAATGTACTGTACGGAAATATTATTGAACTTCAAAATGTGCTATTTGGAAATCTTCTTGTAGAATTGCAAGGTGAACAGAAGGAAATTCAAAAAGCATTACAACATCTAAGACTGCAAGTGAAGCTGAAGGAGGTAGAAGCTCATGCGAGTTGATTGGAGTATATTTTGGCCTCGCATATTAGATGCGACGGGGGACACCCTCTTAATGGTAATTGTAACCCTTATATTCGCTATAATTCTTGGTATACCTCTAGGTTTACTTTTATATGTAACGAGAAAAGGTAATTTTTTAGAAAATAAATGGGTTTTTTCTATTCTTAACGTCATCATTAATACAATTCGTCCAGTTCCATTCATTATCTTTTTAGTAGCTTTAAGCCCACTAACAAGAAGCGTGATCGGAACGACGATTGGAACAGCGGCAGCAATCTTCCCAATGACGTTAGTGGCATCTATTGGTATTGCTAGAATGGTTGAAACAAATCTTGTCTCAGTTCCGAAAGGAGTAATTGAAGCTGCACAAGCGATGGGCGCTTCACCACTTAGAATTGTTTTTGAAATTCTCGTGCCAGAAGCGTTAGCACCATTGATCTTAGGTGTTACGTTTATGACAGTTGGTTTAATTGAATTTTCTGCAGTTGCTGGGCTTGTCGGTGGTGGTGGTCTTGGTGACTTAGCGATGACATATGGTTATCAACGTTTTGATACATCAGTTATGTTCGTAACGGTCGTTTTACTTATTATTCTCGTACAGATAGCTCAAAATTTAGGAAACTACTTTGCGAAAGTGTTTTTACGCAGATCATAAAAAGGAAGAGGGGAAAAGAAAATGAAGAAAATTTTAGCATTTGCATTATCAGCGATTGTAGGAATTTCAGCACTAAGCGGCTGCTCGGGTGGAGACACAGGTGCAGGAGCAAAAGAGAAAGTAGTTCGCGTCGGTGTAACTGGAACGGATGGAGACGTTTGGGAAATTTTGAAGAAAAAAGCTGAAAAAGAAGGAATTAAAATTAAACTGGTTGAGTTCTCTGATTATACAACGCCAAATAAAGCGTTAGCTGATGGAGATATTGAATTAAACTCATTCCAGCATATTGCTTTCTTAGAGCAATTTAAAAAGGAGCATAAGTTAGATATTACAGCTGTCGGTACAACACAAATTGCACCAATGGGCTTATTCTCTGAAAAATATAAGAAAGCAAATGAAATCCCAGATGGTTCAGAAATTGCTATTCCAAATGATCCAACGAACCAAGCACGTGCATTAAAACTTCTTGATGCAGCGGGGTTATTGAAACTTAAAAAAGATTTTGGTCTATTTGGGGATCCAAGTGGTATCGCTGAAAATCCGAAGAAGTTAAAAATTACACCGGTTATTGCACAGCAAACACCTCGTGTATTAAAAGATGTAGCTGCTTCAGTTATTAATAACGGTGTGGCTGGTCAAGCTGGATTAGATCCAGCGAAGGATCCTATTTTCTTAGAAGATCCAAAGAATGAAAATGCGAAGCCTTATATTAATATTTTCGCAGCTCGTACGAAAGATAAAGACGATCCAACACTGAAAAAAGTAATTGAATTATATCATTCAAAAGAAGTAACAGATGCAGTTAAGAAAGAAACAAAGGATGGTTCAATTTCAGTAGATCTTTCATTTGAGGAGCTTGAAAAAATCGTAAAATAATCATTGGGTTTAATGAACTAATAGAAGGAACCCCTCCGCTGTTAGTTCGTTCAACATATAATCTACTTAACAAACAAAACCCTAATTTTGTACCTTCCAATTTTGTATAACGTAGAATCCAATGTTTGTTAAGTAGAGTGATGGACCGGGAGTTTTCCTGGTCTTTTTTTATTACTGAAAGCAGCTAGCGAATAGTAAGGTAATCCAAATTATAATGGGATAAGAAAGTAAGCTGAAAATGAGTGTAATTACGAATTGCTTTTTATGAATTAATTGTTTTTTGGATGAAAAAAAGAAAATAGAAAAGATAACAATGAAAACTGAGGATATTACGCCAGGATTATAGGAGCGATAAATCAAAAACAAAATAATATGTTGCACTGCGTTAAAGAAAATGGCCCCTTGTATAAAAATAATCCAGTATATAGAAGACAAGAAGTTTAGTTGATATAGAAAGACGATAAGTACGACGAAGATTGTTAATATGGAAATGGCAATGAAAAATTGTTGGCTAGTTATAAGATGAATTGAAAATTGATTAGCAAGATATTGTCGCATTTGGAAAGCTTCTTCAAGGTTATGAATGAAAAATAATAAAGGAATGATCCAAAGCGTAATAGTGGAATGTTTTTTTATCAACTTATATCACTCCAATAAAGTATAGAAAGCCTAAAAAGGCCCTCTATACAGAGATGATTATTCAATTATGATACTTTTTAAATTATCTTCATGATGCTCTCGTTCTTTCGGATAAGCAGCTAGCTCCTCTTGCAAAATACTTAGCATTTGCTTAGCTGATTGCTGGATTGGAGTAGGTAGCTCTTCTAATATACGCATACCGACTCTTACTTTTGTCCGAATTACTTTTCGTAGTAATTCCTCATGCATGCACCACACCTCCAAATCGAATGTTTAGTACATCCTCTTCAAACTTGGCTCCTTGAATAGAAAGGTGTGTTAATGTTTTTGGTAATGTGATGTTACGTTTAACAGAGCCGGCTCGAATAATAAGCTCATCACCTTTTTGATTTAATGAAAGTTCACTTTTGTTTGAGAAGGGGATGGACAGAACGAAAATATATTCATCGCCATCTTTTTTCACATATTGTGTGCGACCATTGAATTTCACTTCAGTAGGAGAGGGATCGGATTTAAATAAAGCATTGCCTACACGCTCTAACATAGGTAAACCAACAACTTCTTGTTCAAACATGGGAGCTTCGTAAATAGGAAGCGGCTGAAAACTATCTTGAATTAATGTTTTATATTTCTTTTGCGTATCTTTCCATGCTTGAAAATAAGGATCGGTGACAGTGTTAGGGATGACACGGTTAATCATGATGGCATCTACGTTATAATCGTATAAATTTAAATAAGTAAAACTACGCTGAGCTTCTTTAATGACCATTTTTTCGGGATTTACAACGATGCGGATACTTGTTATTTCTCGGTTCGATAAAATATCTCTCATTTCTCCAAGCTGTTCAAGTGTATTTGTTAATTCGTCCATAATATCATCGGTTGGAAGGGGGACACCAAGAAGTGGTTGAGCTACAGGACGAACGACTTTTAAAACTTTTCTTTTAATAGGAAATAATTTTTCCATCCACCAGCCGAGCATGTCTGGAAAACTAAGCATTGCTAATGTTTCTCCTGTTGGAGCGCAATCAATGATGATAACGTCGTATGTGTTTTTTTTATAATAATCGAGCACGCGAAGTAAGCTAATTAAATCTTCCATACCAGGAAACATCGTTAATTCTTCTGTTGTAATATCATCAGCTGCTTTGGAAGTGAATAACAAGGTAATGTATTTCTGTAACTTTCCCCAGCCTTTTTCCATTTCATAAATCGTATTAATCTCTTGTGCCCACAAGTTTTCGCGAATTTCTAATGGCTCAGAAGATAGCTTTATACCAAATGAATCTCCTAAACTATGAGCAGGATCTGTACTCATTACTAATGTTTTTAATCCTTGTTTTGCGCTTTGAAGTGCTGTTGCTGCTGAAATGCTAGTTTTTCCTACGCCGCCTTTACCTGTATACAAAATAATTCTCATCATTCTATCCCCTTTGTTTCGGTTATCGAATATTACGAACATCGAAGTATTTAAGTGAATAAAAACCCAGTTAGGGCTTTATCCCGCATTAACGGGCAGTAAGACTTCCGTCCAAAAATTCGGCTGGAGCAAAGAAATTAGGTGGGGGGGCAACTGTCCGTAAATGCCCGATTGGTTCAACTAATAATCAGTGAGGGATGAGAAAACCCCTCACTGATTAAAGTTTCACTTTATTCAATCGGAATGTTTTTCATTCTAGGTGTAGAAACCTTTTCTTCTATTTTTTGCTGTGACGTAGCAATGTGATTCATAATTTTTTGGAAGATTTGTAGTAAGAATGCTTTTTCTTCTTCTGACAATGCTTCTGTCACTAGGCTAAAGTAATGGGCTGCATTTTGTTTTACTTCTTGAACGAGCATTACGCCGTTTTCTGTTAAACGAATTAATACAATGCGTCGATCGTTTTCATCACGGTACCGTTCAATATACCCCTTTTTTACAAGGCGATTTACAACACCTGTCGTTGTACTCATCGGTATATCAAGAAGGTCAGCAATTTTTGTCATTGTAATATCTGTATTTCGCTCCATCCAAAGTAAACAAAATACTTCTGTCTTGGAAAGTGTTAAATCAAGGCTTACCCATTCTTCAGGATAGAAAAGTTTCTTGGCGTTATCTAGCAGTAAGTCTAAAAAGTGTTCATATTGCAACAATTAATTCCACTCCCGTATATTTCGAGGTTCGTAATATTTGTTTTTATTTTATGTAGAATAGAAATAAATGTCAATATTTTTAATTTATTTTTCAGATTAGACAGAAAACAATCTTTAAAAGGGCATTTTTTTATGATAGATTAATAAATAGAAAAAGAATTTTACATAAAAATCCATAACGGTAAATATATTTATCTATAATGGATGTGCATCTAACAAGGGGGATAATGATGAGAAGAAGAAATACGCAAGCGTTCACGTTTTTAGCATGGACTTCATTTGTTTGTGCGCTTTCAGGGATGCTAATTGGGATTTACACGTTAGATGAAACGCTTAGTGTAAAAGGGTACTATTTAATTGGAACGTTATTTTTAACGATGTCTTGTTTTGTATTACAAAAAACAATTCGTGATAATGAAGAAGATAACGAGAGATTTCCAAAAAATAAACCGTTAGATAAAGAGTAAATTGTAAAGAAAGGCGTTTGCCTTTCTTTTTTTATGTAAAAATGCCGTAAGTGCCATGTGTTGACTTGCTTGAAGTACTGAAAATTTGGTATCATCAATAGTATTGTAGATTGAACGATATATTATGGAGGTGGCCTAGCCGTGTCAAGAATTTCCGTTGAGAATGTAAAGCACGTAGCACATTTAGCACGTCTTGCAATTACTGATCAAGAAGCAGAAAAATTTCAAAAACAACTAGATGCAATAGTTACATTTGCAGAACAGTTAAATGAATTAGATACAACAGATGTAAAACCAACAACTCATGTATTAACTATGAAAAATGTTATGCGTGAAGATGTGCCAGAAAAAGGTTTACCAGTAGAAGAAGTATTAAAAAATGCACCGGATCACAAAGATAATCAAATCCGTGTTCCAGCAGTATTAGAATAGAGGAGGGGAATTTCGATGTCATTATTTGATCATTCTGTATCAGAGTTACATAAGAAGTTAAACAACAAAGAAATTTCCGTTACGGATTTAGTAGAAGAATCTTACAAACGTATTGCGGATGTTGAAGATAACGTAAAAGCTTTTCTTACATTAGATGAAGAAAATGCACGCGCGAAAGCGAAAGAATTAGATGCTAAGATCGGCGCTGAAGATAATGGTTTATTATTCGGTATGCCAATCGGTGTAAAAGATAACATTGTAACTAACGGTCTTCGTACTACTTGTGCGAGCAAAATGTTAGCAAACTTTGATCCAATTTACGATGCGACAGTTGTGCAAAAGTTAAAAGCTGCTGACACAGTTACAATCGGTAAATTAAATATGGACGAGTTCGCAATGGGTTCTTCAAATGAAAACTCAGGTTTCTACGCTACAAAAAATCCATGGAACTTAGATTACGTTCCAGGCGGATCTAGTGGTGGTTCTGCAGCAGCTGTAGCAGCAGGAGAAGTATTATTCTCTCTAGGTTCTGATACGGGTGGTTCTATTCGTCAGCCAGCTGCATATTGCGGTGTTGTAGGTTTAAAACCAACTTACGGACGCGTATCTCGTTACGGATTAGTAGCATTCGCATCTTCACTTGACCAAATCGGACCGATTACACGTACAGTAGAAGACAATGCATACTTATTACAAGCTATTTCAGGTATTGACCGCATGGATGCAACTTCTGCAAATGTTGAAGTTGGAAACTACTTAGCTGGTTTAACAGGCGATGTTAAAGGTTTACGCATTGCTGTACCGAAAGAATACTTAGGCGAAGGTGTTGGCGAAGAAGCTCGTGAGTCAGTACTAGCTGCTTTAAAAGTATTAGAAGGTATGGGCGCAACTTGGGAGGAAGTATCTCTTCCACACTCTAAATACGCTCTAGCAACGTATTACTTATTATCTTCTTCTGAAGCATCTGCTAACCTTTCACGCTTTGATGGCGTACGTTACGGTGTTCGTTCTGATAATGTAAATAACTTATTAGATCTTTACAAAAACACACGTAGCGAAGGTTTCGGTGACGAAGTAAAACGCCGTATTATGCTTGGTACATTTGCACTTAGCTCTGGTTACTATGATGCATATTACAAAAAAGCACAACAAGTACGTACATTAATTAAAAACGACTTTGAAAATGTATTTGCTAACTACGATGTTATTATTGGACCAACAACGCCAACTCCAGCATTTAAAGTGGGCGAAAAAGTGGATGATCCAATGACAATGTATGCAAACGACATTTTAACAATCCCAGTAAACTTAGCAGGTGTTCCAGCGATTTCTGTTCCATGTGGATTCGGTGCTAATAGTATGCCACTTGGATTACAAATCATTGGTAAACACTTCGATGAAGCGACAATTTACCGCGTTGCACATGCGTTTGAGCAAGCAACAGACTATCATACAAAAAAAGCAAGTCTGTAAGGAGGCGAGCATAGATGAATTTAGAAACAATTATTGGTTTAGAGGTTCACGTTGAGTTAAAAACAAATTCGAAAATTTTCTCTGCGAGTCCAACAGAATTCGGAGCAGAGCCAAATACACAAACGAGTGTAATTGACTTAGGATACCCAGGGGTACTTCCAACTTTAAATAAAGAAGCAGTTAACTTTGCAATGAAAGCTGCAATGGCATTAAACTGTGAAATCGCAACGGAAACGAAGTTCGACCGTAAAAACTATTTCTATCCAGATAATCCGAAAGCTTACCAAATCTCTCAGTTTGATAAGCCAATTGGAGAAAATGGTTGGATTGAAATCGAAGTAGATGGCAAAAAGAAACGTATCGGTATTACACGTCTTCATTTAGAAGAAGATGCTGGTAAATCAACGCATACAGCTGACGGGTCATTAGTAGACTATAACCGTCAAGGTATGCCTTTAATCGAAATCGTGTCTGAGCCAGATATGCGTACGCCAGAAGAAGCATACGCATACTTAGAGAAGTTAAAATCAATCATTCAATACACTGGCGTATCTGATTGTAAGATGGAAGAAGGTTCTCTACGTTGTGATGCGAATATTTCCCTTCGTCCAGTTGGACAAGAGAAATTCGGTACAAAAGCAGAACTGAAAAACTTAAACTCATTCACTTACGTACAAAAAGGTCTTGAGCACGAACAAGTGCGTCAAGAAAAAGAATTGTTATCTGGTGGTATCATCCAACAAGAAACACGTCGTTATGATGAAGCAACGAAGAAAACAATCTTAATGCGTATAAAAGAAGGATCTGACGATTACCGTTACTTCCCAGAGCCAGATTTAGTTGAACTTTATATCGATGATGCGTGGAAAGAAGAAGTGCGTGCTTCTATTCCAGAACTTCCAGATGCACGTAAAGCTCGCTATGTTGCTGAAATTGGATTACCAGCTTATGATGCACACGTATTAACATTAACGAAAGAGATGTCTGATTTCTTTGAAGCAACAATTACAGATGGAGCAGATGCGAAATTAACATCAAACTGGTTAATGGGTGAAGTACTTGCATACTTAAACAAACAACAAAAAGAATTAAAAGATGTTGCATTAACGCCTGCTGGTTTATCTAAAATGGTTCAATTAATTGAAAAAGGTACAATTTCTTCTAAAATCGCGAAGAAAGTATTTAACGAGTTAATTGAAAAAGGTGGAGATCCAGAAGAAATCGTTAAAGCGAAAGGTCTTGTTCAAATTTCTGACGAAGGTACACTTCGTAAAGTCGTAACAGAAATCCTTGATAATAATGAACAATCTATTGAAGACTTCAAAAACGGTAAAGACCGTGCAATTGGCTTCTTAGTTGGTCAAATTATGAAAGCGACAAAAGGACAAGCAAACCCACCGCTTGTTAACAAAATCTTACTTGAAGAGATTAATAAGCGATAAAATAAGAGAGAGATTCTTATTTTTGAATGCTAAAATAGTATAGATTCTTAAAGATTAAACAGAAAAAACACCCTTATTTGGGTGTTTTTCTGAGTTAATCAAACGTTTGTTTAAATGGTGAAAAATAATTTAAATAAACGTTTGATTAACTGTCAAAAGTGAAAAAATGTTTGTATAGCAACTATGGTATGATAGTTGCAAAAAGGTGGGAATAATGATAAATCTAGACATAGAGGTTTTTTTTCATCTCATGAAATAATAGATAATTATTATTCGTTATATGTAAATTTTTATGGAAGAATGGATAGACATAAAGTGAAACTTTAATCAGTAGTGGGGGTGTTCATCCCCCGTTGATTATTAGCCTTCACCAATCGGGTTCTTACTGCCTGTTTGAGCGGGATAAAAGAAGGATAGGAAGATGAGAGGAGGTAGGCATAGGGATACTGAATAAGAATTCGGTGTATTCTTTTTTTCAATGAATAAGGAATTTCCTGTGCTAATAAATGATGAAACGAGCAAGGATTATTTATAACCCTACTTCTGGGCGTGAGCTATTTAAGAAGAGCTTACCAGAAGTATTACAAAAATTAGAACAAGCTGGATATGAAGCGTCTTGTCATGCGACGACTGGTCCTGGAGATGCAACTGTAGCGGCGAGACAAGCTGCGGATCGTAAGTTTGATGTTGTTATCGCCGCTGGTGGTGACGGTACGTTAAACGAAGTGGTAAATGGTTTAGTAGGACATGAGCATCGTCCGAAGTTTGGAATTATTCCAGTTGGAACGACAAATGACTTCGCACGTGCGATCGGTGTACCTCGCGCTATAGAAGAGGCAGCCGATATTATTTGTGAAGGGAAAACAGTTCCTTTAGATCTTGGTAGAGCGAATGATACATATTTCATTAATATTGCTGGTGGCGGCCGTATTACAGAATTAACATATGAAGTACCAAGCAAGCTAAAGACAGTATTAGGCCAACTTGCTTACTATTTAAAAGGAATAGAAATGTTACCATCATTACATCCAACATATGTTGAAATCGAGTATGATGGGAAGTTATTACAAGAAGAAATTACGATGTTTTTAATTACAAATACTCGTTCAGTTGGTGGATTTGAAAAAGTAGCACCGTATGCATCGATTAACGATGGATTATTTGACTTATTAGTGCTGAAAAAAGGTTCTATCGCTGATTTAATTAAAGCAGCAACACAAGCGCAGCGTGGGGAACATATTAACAATCCGAAAGTACTATACACACAAGCAAATCGAATTAAAGTGCATTCACCAGATAAACTAATGATTAATTTAGATGGTGAGTACGGTGGGGATGCCCCGATGGAATTCGAAAACATATATCATTGTCTGGAATTATTTGTTCCTGAACATCAAGAGGATGCCCTGTAAGGGCATCTTTTTTTATTAGAATTGTAAATTGGAAGTTAGTTTGATTTTTATGGTATTTTTACAATTCATTTATTTTATATCCATATTTTATTGATACACTGAAGAGGATAAGAAATGAGAGGTAGGGTGCTATGGAGAAGGTAAAAGCAATACTATTTGATAAAGATGGGACATTAATGGATTTTCACTCAATTTGGATAAAAGTAGCGGAAGAGCTTGTAGCGGAATGTATAAATTTATATCAATTACCAGAGTCAATGCAGCAAGCTTTATTAAAAGAGATTGGTGTGGATGGGGTATTTGTTCATCCAAGTAGCGCACTAGCGGCTGGAACAAGCCTCGATGTAGCAAAGGGGCTTTGTAAGTATATTAAGTCATCTAAGGAAGAGGAGATGCATGAATGGGTAAGTGAAAAATTATTTTCGCTTATGTACGAGCATCGTTCCTATATGAAAATGACGGCAGATCTACCAAGAATTTTACAAAGTTTAAAAGATAAAGGATTTATTTTAGGTGTTGTTACAGCTGATGATTTTGCGCCGACAGAATTATTTTTAAAACAATATCAATTAGAATCCTTTTTTGATTATATTGTAGCTTCTGATACGTTTCCGGCACAGAAACCTGATAAAAGAATTATAGAATCCTTTTGTGAAAGGTTTCATTTAGAGGCATGTGAGGTGGCAGTCGTTGGAGATACGCCAACCGATCTATATTTAGCTAAAAACGGTGGTGATTGTTATGCTATTGGAGTACTATCTGGTACGGGGGACCGTAAAACTTTAGAACCACTTGCGGACTTAGTCGTAGAATCTGTTGGTGAGTTTATTTCTCATTCAGGTGAGTTTATTTGGGAACAAGGAAAGTCTAGTATGCAAGGGAAATAAGTCTATAAAGACTCTTGATGAGTCTTTATAGACTTATTTTTTATGCCTGGATACAAAGAGTATAGGATGAATACTAGAACGGAAAGTTGGCATGTATTTTGCAATAAAAAGAGAAAACAATGTAAAGAAAAGGATGGGGTACGCAATGAACACAAAAAAATTTGCTAAAGTAAATGAACAAATTCCAGGACCAAAAGCAGCAACTTTATTAGAGCGCCGCCAAAATATAGTACCAAAAGGAGTAAGTAACGGCATATCAACGTTTGTACAATCTGCAAATGGAGCTCTTGTAACAGATGTTGATGGTAATCAGTATATTGATTTTGCTGGGGCAATAGGGACAATTAATGTAGGGCATTGTCATCCGGCTGTTAAAGAAGCACTTCATAAACAAGTAGATCAATACATTCATACGGGATTTAATGTCATGATGTATGAGCCATATATTGAATTAGCGGAAAAGCTTGCTGCATTAGCGCCAGGAAGTTTTGATAAACAAGTACTATTTTTAAACAGTGGTGCTGAAGCGGTAGAGAATGCAGTGAAAATCGCCCGTAAATATACGAAAAGATCAGGTATTATTGCGTTTTCTAAAGGTTTCCACGGGCGTACATTGATGACAATGACGATGACAAGTAAAGTAAAGCCATATAAATTTGGATTCGGTCCATTTGCTCCAGAAGTATATAAAGCGCCATTCCCATATGAATACCGTCGTCCAGAGGGGTTAACGGAAGAGCAGTACGATGATTTTATCATTGAAGAGTTTAAGAACTTCTTTATATCAGAAGTAGCACCAGAAACAATTGCAGCTGTTGTTATGGAGCCGGTTCAAGGGGAAGGCGGATTTATCGTCCCAAGTAAGAAATTTGTTCAAGAAGTACGCAATATTTGTTCAGAACATGGCATCTTATTTGTAGCGGATGAAATTCAAACTGGATTTAGCCGTACAGGAAAATACTTTGCAATTGATCATTATGATGTCGTTCCAGATTTAATTACAGTGTCTAAGTCATTAGGAGCTGGTGTACCGATAAGCGGTGTTATTGGACGTAAAGAAATTATGAATGAGTCTGCACCTGGAGAGCTTGGTGGAACGTATGCAGGAAGTCCATTAGGATGTGCGGCTGCATTAGCGGTTCTGGATGTAATAGAAAAAGAAAAATTAAATGATAGAGCGATAGAATTAGGAAAAGTCGTAATGGACCGATTCCAAGAGATGAAAAATAAATATAATTGCATCGGTGATGTGCGCGGATTAGGGGCAATGTGTGCATTTGAGATCGTTCAAGATCGTAAGACGAAAGTGCCTGACAAAATATTAACAGCTAATTTGTGTGCGGAAGCAAATAAACGAGGATTACTTTTATTATCTGCGGGGACATATGGAAATGTTGTCCGTGTATTAATGCCATTGGTTATTACAGGTGAGCAACTTGAGGAAGGTTTAACGATTATTGAAGAATCATTACAAGCTTGTTATGAGCAAGCAAATATCGCCCGTGTATAAAAACTGAATGATAAATCGCAAACATTCTAGCTGACTCTATATAAAATGCAGAAAATTCACTTTATAATAAAGGTAGTGAAGTGAATCGATGGATTTGAAGTTAGGGGTGGCTAGGATGGTTGCAGAAAAGGAACGAGTGTTAATGGATTTAAAAGATGTATTTGAATATGCGTTTGACGAAATTTTTGTTACAGATGAGCAGGGAATCGTTGTACGTGTAAATAGTACATGCGAAAGGCACTATCAACTAGCTGCTGAAGAGTTAGTAGGTAAACATGTAAAGGAACTACAAAAGGATGGAATCTTTTATCCATCTGCAACATTAGAAGTAATTGAAAAAAAGAGACCGATTGAACTCGTTCAAACGACGAAATCGGGAGAGTATTTACATGTTCGGACGAGGCCAGTTTTTGATGATGAGGGAAATTTAAGAAGAGTGATTAGTTATTCTCGAGATCTTACTGAACTCTATCAATTACGACAAAAGGTAGAGGAAATGGATAATCAGTTAAAAACATACAAAAAAGAATTAAGGGAAACATATGAACATGAAGGACTTATTTTTAAAAGCATTGCTATGCAAAAAATAATAGAAACGATTAAAAAAGTATCTGTGGTAGATAGTACTGTTCTCGTTTTAGGTGAGACAGGCGTGGGAAAAAGCCGCTTAGTACGTCATCTACATGAAGTAAGTCACCGGAAGAATGAAAGTTTCTATGAAATTAATTGTGCGGCTTTGCCAACAAATTTAATTGAATCGGAGCTTTTTGGATATTCAGGTGGGTCTTTTACAGGTGCAAATCGTGAAGGGAAAAAGGGATTATTAGAGTCAGCACATAAAGGGACTCTATTTTTAGATGAAATTGGTGAAATGCCGCTTGAAATTCAAGCGAAGCTTCTGCAAGTATTGCAAGAAAAAACATTTCGTCCTATAGGCGGAAGAGAATTAAAAAAGGTGGACGTTCGAATTGTAGCGGCAACAAATAGAGATTTAAGTGAGATGGTGAAACGAGGAACATTTCGGAAAGATTTATATTATCGTCTGAATGTCATTCCGATTTCAATTCCGCCACTTCGGGAAAGAACAGAAGACATTTTACCACTCGTTTATCATTATTTACAGCACTTTAATAAAAAGTACGGACGTGATGTAAAGTTAGCACCTAGTACGTTACAAATGTTTGTTGGATACCCGTGGGAGGGAAACAATAGAGAAATAGAGAATGTAATTGAAAGAATTGTTATTACTGCTGACGATATCGTTACGATAGAGGATTTACCAATAGCAATGCAGGAATCAACAGTTGAACAGTCAGGTCAAAGTCTCTATAAAATGTTGGAAGAAGTGGAACGAAATATTATTTTAAAAGCGTATAAAACATGTGGATCAAGCTATAAAGTAGCAGAGTTTTTAAAAATAAGTCAATCTGCTGCCACTAGGAAGATTAAGAAGTTCATAGAGGAGGAAGAAAACATTGGATAAAAAATCGACGTTTGTAAATGTAGAGAAAAAAGCGATGTATATAAATGGTGAGTGGATTACACTGCAAGAGCAAATCGAAGTAAACAATCCAGCAACGAAAGAAATATTTGCAACTGTACCAAAGGGCGGGATAACAGAGGCAAAGCAAGCCGTTGATGCGGCGCATGAGGCTTTTAAAACATGGTCAAAATTAACAGCCGCGGATCGTGCAACGAAATTAAAAAAGTGGTTCACACTTATTGATGAAAATAAAGAAGAAATCGCAGCGATTATGACGAAGGAGCAAGGAAAGCCGTTTGCAGAAGCGCTTGGTGAAGTGAATTATGCAAATAGCTTTGTTGAATGGTATGCAGAAGAAGGGAAGCGCGTATACGGTGAAATGATTCCTGCTTCTCATCCGAACAAACGTATTTTAGTTATGAAGCAACCAGTTGGGGTTATGGCAGCTATTACACCGTGGAACTTCCCAGCGGCTATGATTACGAGAAAGGTAGCTCCAGCGCTTGCAGCAGGTTGTACAGCAGTTGTAAAGCCTGCAAGTCAAACACCGTTAACTGCATTGAAGTTAGCTGAATTAGCACACGAAGCGGAAATTCCAAAAGGTGTAATAAACATTGTAACAGGTAGTGCAAAAGCAATTGCTGATACGTGGATGGAAGATGAGCGCGTTCGAAAAGTGTCCTTTACAGGATCAACGGAAATTGGGAAAGAGTTAATGGCTAGCGCTGCGCAAACGATGAAAAAAGTTTCATTAGAATTAGGTGGTCACGCTCCATTTATCGTAATGAATGATGCAGATTTAGATAAAGCGGTAGAAGCCGTTATTGGTTCGAAATTCCGTAATGCAGGACAAACGTGTATATGTACAAACCGAGTATTCGTTCAAGAAGAAGTATACGAAGTATTTGTAGAGAAGTTCCAAAAGGCAGTAGGGCAACTTAAAGTCGGAGAAGGATTCGGTGCGGGAACTACTGTAGGACCACTTATTGATGAGAATGCAGTTTCAAAAGTACAAGAACATATTGAAGATGCAGTTCAAAAAGGTGGAGAACTTTTATATGGAGGCCAACAGGTTACAGAGCTAGATGGACATTTCATTCAGCCGACTGTAATTGGATTGGCAAATGATACAATGCTTTGTATGACTGAAGAAACATTTGGACCAGTTGCACCAGTTGCGAAATTTAAAACAGTTGAAGAAGTAATTGAACGTGCAAATAATACACCATACGGTTTAGCTGCGTATATTTTTACGAAGGATATTAGCCAAGCGTTCCAAATTAGTGAAGCGCTAGAGTACGGTATTATCGGTTTAAATGATGGTCTTCCGTCAGTTGCACAAGCGCCGTTCGGTGGGTTTAAAGAAAGTGGTATCGGGCGTGAAGGCGGTCATTTCGGCATCGAGGAATATTTAGAAATCAAATACATTTCATTAGGATTATAAGTAGTACACTAGAATCTCTATAAGGTAACAGAGAAGGAGATTCCAGTATGATATATTGGCTATTATTACTTGTTACAATTATTTTTGAAGTAGCTGGAACGATTGCGATGAAATTATCGAATGGCTTAACAAAGCTTGTTCCAAGTGTACTTATTTTCGTTTGTTATGGTATTTGTTTCAGTATCTTTGCTATCGTTGTAAAAAAGATTCACTTAAGTATTGCTTATGCGATCTGGTCTGGCCTAGGGACACTACTTATTACGATTATTAGTATATACTTCTTTAAAGAGCATATTAACTTATTCCAAGCGTGTTGTATTTTATTTATCGTTTTAGGTGTAATTGGACTTAAAGTATCATCGGCATCATGAGAGCTATCTTGTGTAGAAGATAGCTTTTTTCTATTTGTGAAGTTAGCAATTAATACGACAAAATATGACAAGAAAGTGTGAAGGGTTTTGTTATGATACATATGAAATGTTGTCTTATGTGGAGGAAAAAGTATGTTAAAAAAGGTGAGTCAAATTGTTTTAATTTGTGGCATAGTTTTTAGTTTAAGTGCTTGTACCGAGACTGAAAATAGTAATGAAAGTAAACAAGAGAACGTTCAAGAAAAAATTTATAAAATAGGTGAGACAGTAGATGTAGATGGTTTGCAAGTAACTCTCGATTCAGTCCAATTAGGGTATCCAGATTACACCATAGATAAAAAGAAAGATGATATTTTAGGGATTGTTTTCACGGTGAAAAATAATAGTAAAAAAGAAATACCTTTTGCATTTTACGAATTTGAGATTACAAATAAGAAAGGTACAAAGTTTAAAGAATATAAATATGATAGCTTCATTAGTAAAAAGGTAGCACCAGATGAAAAAATCCAAGACATCATGCGATTTGATGTAGATAAAGAAAATACATATATCGCCACATACAGGCCGGAGTTTACACGTGAGAATAGAACGATAAAATTTGAATTGAAACCAAATAAATAAAAAACACATTGGATTATCCAATGTGTTTCTTTATGGTAATTAATTTAAAACGCCCAGTTACCTTTACGGAAGATAGGCTCATGTCTGCCATCAGCTGTAATACCGTCAATATCAAGCTCAGCTGATCCAATCATGAAGTCGTTGTGTGTGATACTAGTGTTTGCTCCGTTTTCAGCAAGTTCTTCTTTAGACATTGTTTTTCCGCCAACTAAGTTAAATGCATAAGCATTTCCGATTGCAAGGTGGCAAGATGCATTTTCGTCAAATAGTGTATTGTAGAATAAAACATTTGTGTTTGAAATTGGTGAGTCATGAGGTACTAAAGCTACTTCTCCTAAGAAGTGAGAACCTTCATCTGTTTCTACTAAATGTTTTAAAGCTTCTTCACCAGCTTCAGCTTTATAGTCTACGATACGTCCGTTTTCAAATGTTAACGTGAAATTATCGATAATATTACCTGCAAATACTAACGGTTTTGTACTAGAAACTTGGCCGTTTACACCTGTTTTAAGTGGCATTGTAAATACTTCTTCAGTTGGAATATTAGCCATAAATGGTACGTTCTTTTCATTTAAGCTACCGGCACCAGCCCATACATGTTTTTCTGGAAGTTCGATTGTTAAATCTGTTCCAGGACCTGTATAGTGAAGAGCTTTATAATGCTTTTCGTTTAAGTAATCCACTTTTGTATGTAATGTTTCATCATGTTCTTTCCATGCTTCTACAGGATTTTCTAAATCAGCACGAGTAGCTTTGAAAATAGCATCCCATAACTTTGCTTCTTGTTCATCTGGCGCTACGTCAGGGAATACTTTCGCAGCCCATTCTTTCGTAGGAACAGAAATTACACACCAACTTACTTTATCGGCTTGTACGTAATCACGGTATACTTTCATCGCTTCACCAGCTACTTTATGAGCTGTTGCGATACGTGTTGCTTCTACACCTTTTAATAAATCAGGGTTTTCTGCATAGATAGACATAAATGCAGCGCCTTCTTTTGCTAATTCTTCACGAGCATGTGCTTTCCAAGAAGGGAATTCAGCAAATGCTTCTTCAGGAGCTAGATCGAACTTTAAGCGTGTTAACGTCTCATCATTCCAATCAACATATACGTGTTTTGCACCAGATTTATATGCTTTTTCTGTAACGAGGCGTACGAATTGTACAGCTTCAAGAGGTGCGCTAATTGATAAAGTTTGTCCGGGTTGAATATTAACACCAACATTAACTGCAAGGGCAGCATACTTCTCTAACGTTTGTTCAAATGACATATGTATAATCTCCTTTAGTTTGAAAGATTTCTTACTATATATAATACAAGAAAATTCTAAAAATATATATAAATATAAAGTAAAAAGAGAGCTCAAAATTTATTGAGCTCTCACATTTATTTAATGGAAGAAGCGAACTGTTCAACTGTAGTTGTATGGTGTATACGAACACGTTTCATTTTTAGCAACTCATCTGGTTCACCTTTCGTAATGAACTTTCCAGGCTTTGTTGTCGTCGCAAATTGATAATATTTCTTCGTTTCTGTAATGACTTTATCATCTACATGGCCGAATGGATAAGCAATTGCGATAACGGGCTTACCTGTTATTTTTTCTAGCTTTTCTTTCGATCCTTTTAATTCTTCTTCGTAGTTTGTAATCTTCGGTAAATCAGCATGTGTTGCTGTATGAGACTGCACTGAGAAAATACCGGAATCAACCATTTCCTTTATTTCATTTGTAGAGAGAGAACTTTCAACATCGACATTATCAACAATCATATATTCTGTTGCTGTCGGCTTGAAAGTATCGTCTTTTAGTTTTTGCAAAATATGAAATGCAGTCATATTATTTTTCATACCATCGTCAAATGTAACAAAAATTGGCTTGTTGACTTTATTAATATCGCCCCAGCGTTCAAACGTTAATAATGTATAACCGTTATCTTTTAAATATTTCATTTGGCCTTCAAAGTTAGCAGGTGATACGAATAAGTCTTTAATGCCTTGTCCATGATAATCATCGATTGCATGGTACATAAGAACGGGAACCTTTTGCTCGAAAGTAATAGCAGATTTTGTGAGTGAGATGATTTTTCCATCTTCCTTGACTCCTGTTGCTTCAATTTGGAACTCACCGCGTTTTCCTTCAAATTCTTTTATGTCAAATGGAAGTGTAAATTGTTTCTCCTTTTCTTTAGAAGAAAAAGATTTAGCATGTTCCTTTCCATCCGCAGTGCGCCAAATTTTATATTGTACTTCGGTTAGAGAATCTTTTATTTCTGTAATATGGATACTTGTGTTTGTAGAATCGTGTGTAATCGGATTATAAGAAATTTTACCTTGTTCTTGCACAGTCTCCTCTTGTTTTTTAACTTCTTGAACCTTTTTCTCTTTTTTAGGTTCTGGACTTATAGTGCTAGTATTACATCCTGCTAGAATAGCAGACGTACATAAAGCAATTGTTGCGTATTTTCTCATAAAATCACCTTCTATTGTGTAGTATGTTGCATACTTATATTTAAAATCCCCACCGCTGTAAGAGCGGTGGGGACTTACCCTTGTTTATCGTATCATTTTTAGATGGGGGATAGGTTAGTGACTGTAAACAGATCTCTTCTTTCATTTTTTAGTAAGATTTAAAATATCTTATGGTTTACTTTATAAGAGATGCGAATTTCTCCATTGACATATCAGGTCCTACAAAATGGCGTTTAATTAAGAGTTGCTCGTTTGGGGTGCCTTTTGTAATATGATTGCCGTGATCGGTAGTTACTGCGAACTCATAATGTTTTTTTGTTTCTTCGACAGCTGGGTCATTATAAGAGCCGACTGGGTAGGCGAGAGCGATGACCTTTTTACCGGTAAGAGTTTCAATTTTTTCTTTAGAACCGCTTAATTCCTCATCATAATTACCTGAATGAGCCATCATTGTATGATTTGCAGTATGAGATTGAATAGAAAAAATACCTGAATCTATCATTTGTTTTATATCATCTGTTGATAGACGGTTCGGTTTGTCTATCTCATTTGAAGTAAGAAATTCAGTTGCTGCAGGTTGGAATGTATCATCTTTTAATTTTTGTAAAACATGAAGAGCATTCATATTATTTTTTCGACCATCATCCATTGTTATAAAAATAGGTTTATTAACACGGTTTATATCATTCCAACGTTCAAATGTGAGCATCGTATAACCGTTATCTTTTAAATACTGCATATGTTTTTCGAATTGTTCAGGCGGTACGTATAAGCCGTAATCACCATCACCTGGTCCAGGGTATTTTTCAATCGCATGATACATCAAAAATGGTACATGTTGCTGGAATGTAATTTTAGATGTTACTAGATTTGTTTCCGTATTATCTTCTTTAATCCCTACTGTTTCAATTTGAAATTCTCCACGTTTTAAATGAAATGTTTTTAAATGAAGTGGGAGGGCAAAATCACGATCTTTTTCTTGTGAAGTAAAAGTTTGTTTGCTTTCAGGTCCATCGGCAGTGCGCCAAATATTGTAACGTACTTGTTTAAATGAATCTCTTAAGTTTTTTGTATAAAGCGTGGTGTTTTGTGCGTTATATTCATACGAATCCCATGTGATAGCCCCTTGCGTTAAAGGGATTTCTACTGTTTTTGCTTGTGCTTTTTTTGGTTCAACTGCTTGTTCCGCTGTTGTTTCTTTTATTTGTTTATCACTAGCATTACTAGTGTTACAACCTACGAGAATAGCAGAGGAAAGTAAAGCGATATATGTATATTTCTTCATTCTATCATCCTTCTATTGTGTTTTAATTATAGTCACTTATACCCTTGTCCATCATATCATCATAGAATATATAGGGGAATACATTTTTGGAATAATTCGGAAAGGGGTCTTGCGTTTTTTTGGAGTAGTTTATATATAGAAGATAGTAAAAAACTCCACTCAAACTTCATTTAGAAAAATAGAAGTAAGGTGGAGTTTTTTATTAGATAAATAATCCAGCGATTGTCGCAGATAAAATAGAAGCAAGTGTTGACGCGAATAGCATTTTCCAACCAAATTTAGATACGACGCTTCCTTGTTTTTCAGAAAGGGCACGGATTGTACCAACAATCGCACCAATTTGGCTAATACTTGCGAAGCTAATTAAGAATACTGTAACGATTCCAACTGTACGTGGAGCTAATGTTGTAACTGTTTCTTTTAAATCAAGGATTGCTACAAACTCGTTTAATACAATCTTCGTACCCATAATACCACCAGCTGGGATAATATCTTGAGTTGGAATACCCATTAAGAATGCGAATGGAGCAAGTATATAACCGAAGATTTGTTGTAACGTAATAGCATGTCCCATTGCACCTGAAGCTGCGCTAATTACGTAGTTTACAACTTCCATAACACCGATGAAAGCAATCATTAATGCAGCAACGATCCCAGCTACTTTTAACCCGTCAAGCGCACCGTTAATCATTGCGCCAATAAAACTGTCTCCAAATAGAGTTCTATCAAATTTTTGAATCACTTCGTCTTCTTTTTTCGTATCAACTGGTGTTAATAACGAACAAACGATTAAGCTTGAGAATAAGTTTAGCGGAAGAGCAGCTAGTACATATTTCGCATCTAACATCATTACGTATGATGCTGTAACAGAAGCAGAAACGGAGCTCATCGCAGAACAACAAATAATAAACATACGGTTTTTGTTAAAATGCTGTAAATCATTTTTAATAACGATTAACGCTTCACTTGAACCGAAGAATACAGAGTTTACTGCGTGGAATGATTCAACGCGTGGTAAACCAGTAATTTTTGAAATTGCACCGCCGACAACGCGAACAATAAATGGTAAAACACCTAAATAACTAAAGATCGAAAGTAGTGCTGAGAAAAATACGATAATTAATAATACATTTAAGAAAAAGACAAAATCTCTTTGAATCCCATTAAAGAGAAAATCGACACCTGTCGTACCAAGTTTAATTAGTTTGTTGAAAACTTTACTAATGAAAATAATGATTTGTTGACCAACCTTTGTAGCAAACATAAACCAACCGATTAAAATTTGGAAACCAATCATAATTGCAATTGCGCGGAAGTTGATTTTACTTTTGTTGTTTGACAAAGCAAAACATAAACCTAAAACGACAAGAATACCGATAATGCTCATTACATATTGCATGTAGTTGCCCCTTTCAGAAGTTCGTATAAAGTTTGTACATAAAACGCTCGTTATATTACTAAAAATAAAACAAAGAGGTTTTATGTCATACGTAAGATGTCTGACCTTTTAGAAAAGTAAAAATAAAAAAAGACCCATATGGATTCACTTTCATCTATGAGAGAAAGCTAATCAATATGAGTCCTTTTTTGCGCATAGGCTAATATTCATTAGTTTTCCCCATAGTCCAGCAATTTAAGGTTGCCGGGTAGAAACTCTCGATCCATATTATCGAGTATATATGAGGTAACATCGTCCGTATTAAATTAGTAGTAGCGTAACATTACTAGAGAACTATCGTCAATAGCTTTTTTTCTTCCAATAGAAATAGACCATATAAGTATGATAAAATGTAACGCAGTGTTATGAAAAAGAGAGGTCGGAAAATGAGTACAAAAATGACGCCACCAGTTGAAAAAAACGAGTTTATAGATGTAGTATTTGAAGATTTAACACACGATGGTGCCGGTGTTGCGAAAATAAAGGGTTATCCTATTTTCGTTAAAAACGGACTACCAGGTGAAGAAGCACAAATTAAAATTATTAAAGTGAAGAAAAACTTCGCGTTTGGTCGTTTGATAAAACTTCATACAGAGAGCCCGTATCGTAAAGATGCAGAATGCCCAGTATACAACCAGTGCGGCGGTTGTCAGCTTCAGCACTTAACATATGAAGGACAATTACAAGCGAAAGAAAAACAAGTACGTGACGTTATGCAGCGTATCGGCGGGTTAAGCGATGTCCCTGTTCATCCTGTACTAGGCATGAAAAACCCATGGGTATACCGTAATAAAGCACAAGTACCGATTGGGGAACGTGAAGGCGGACTTGTAGCTGGCTTCTATCGTCAAGGAACGCATGACATCATTAATATGGAATCATGCTTAATTCAGGCAGAAGAAAACGATGCATTAATTCAAGAAGTGAAACGTATTTGTGAGAAACATGGTATCTCGGCATACAATGAAGAGCGTAACAAAGGAACACTACGCCACGTAATGGCTCGCTACGGACAAGTAACAGGGGAAATTATGCTTGTCTTCATTACACGTACAGCAGAATTACCAAACAAAAAAGCAATCATTGAGGAAATTGCAGCGAAATTCCCAGAAGTAAAATCAATCGTTCAAAACGTAAATACGAAACGAACAAACGTTATTTTCGGTGATACAACGACAGTACTGTACGGATCAGAATATATTTATGACTTTATCGGTGACATTAAATTCGCGATTTCAGCACGTTCATTCTATCAAGTAAACCCAGAACAAACGAAAGTGCTATACGATAAAACGCTAGAATACGCAAAGTTAGATGGTAACGAAACAGTAATTGATGCATATTGCGGAATCGGATCAATCTCTTTATTCCTAGCGCAAAAAGCGAAAAAAGTGTACGGCGTTGAAATCGTCCCAGAAGCAATCGAAGACGCAAACCGTAACGCAGCACTAAACAACATGACAAACGCTGAATTTGGCGTAGGAGAAGCAGAAGTAGTCATTCCAAAATGGTACAAAGAAGGCGTAATCGCCGACACAATGGTCGTAGACCCACCGCGTAAAGGTTGTGACGAAGCGCTATTAAACACAATCATCGACATGAAACCAAAGCGCGTCGTATACGTATCATGTAACCCAGCAACATTAGCACGCGACTTAAAAGTACTAGAAGAAGGCGGATATAAAACACAGGAAGTACAGCCTGTTGATATGTTCCCGCATACGACTCATGTGGAGTGTGTGGCTTGGCTTAAGTTGGTATAATAGAAAAGCAGTTGATATAGGAAAAATCTATACCATCTGCTTTTTGGTTTACAAAAATACCATTCATAAGCGATTTTAGTTAAAATAAATATTGCTGATTTTCACAAATTATAAATTGAGAGTTTGAAATTGCATTCATAATGAGAGGATTTGAATTTGAAATGATAGATAATTTTTGGCGTGAATTACCACGACCATTTTTCGTACTTGCACCAATGGAAGATGTGACAGACGTCGTTTTCCGTCACGTAGTAAGTGAAGCTGGCCGACCGGATGTATTCTTCACAGAGTTTACAAACTCGGATAGCTATTGCCATCCAGAAGGTATGAAAAGTGTACGTGGCCGTTTAATTTTTACAGAAGATGAACAACCAATGGTAGCACATATTTGGGGAGATAATCCTGAATATTTTCGTCAAATGAGTATAGGTATGGCAGAGTTAGGATTTAAAGGTATCGATATTAATATGGGATGCCCAGTACCGAATGTAGCATCGAGAGGAAAAGGTAGCGGCCTTATTCTACGTCCAGACGTTGCAGCAGAATTAATTCAAGCAGCAAAAGCGGGCGGATTACCTGTCAGCGTAAAAACGCGACTTGGCTTTAAAGAGTTAAGTGAGTGGGAAGATTGGTTAACGCATATTTTTAAACAAGATATTGCAAACCTTTCTATTCATTTACGTACAAGAGAAGAAATGAGCCAAGTAGATGCGCACTGGGAACTAATTCCGGAAATTAAAAAATTACGTGACCGCATTGCACCAAATACGTTAATAACAATCAATGGAGACATTCCTGACCGTCAAACTGGAATGGAACTTGCTGAAAAATACGGTATTGATGGCGTTATGATCGGGCGAGGTATTTTTAAAAATCCGTTTGCTTTCGAAAAAGAGCCAAGAGAGCATAGCAGTAAAGAACACTTAGATCTTTTAAGACTACAGCTTGATTTACAAGATCAATATGCAGAAGTACTGCCACGCTCAATCACGGGACTTCATCGCTTCTTCAAAATTTATGTAAAAGGATTCCCTGGAGCTGCGGAACTAAGAAATCAATTGATGAGCACGAAATCGACTGATGAGGTGCGTGCGTTGCTTGATAAGTTTGAGGCAAGTGTTAACACGGCTGGAGATAGTGAAACAGTGTAACTTTTGAAAGTTAGAGCTGCTGGGGTGTATCGATTTTATGAGCGTTTGTTTCAGTTTAATTAAGGTGAGCTGTATCATAAGTAATTGAGGTATTCTATGTAAAACAGGGGGAAGAAAAGAATACAGGAGAAAATCGGAAATGGCAGGTTGATCTTGATTTTCACTGATATTATCATGTTTATTTTATTATGCCTATAATTGGAGGCCATGTGAATGTTAAGTGATCAGGCGAGATATTCTAGGCTCGCGAATATAACAAAAATAATAAATACAAAATTAGAACTACGTGAAGTATTGCAGCGTGTAACAATGGCGATATCAGAGGAGATTGTTAGGTGCAATGCTGTTGGAATTTATTTACCCCAGGAAGATGGAACATTTAGAGGGTTTGCAGGAAAACCAGAGACCATAAATGGTGTAACGCTCGATACGCAAGTAATTGATCCTGAAATAGACTTACTGGCAAAAGAAGTTATTGAAACCAAAAAAACGATCTATATTCCTGATACCTCAAAGGATCATCGGCCGGATCCTAGACCAGTTGATGCGTTCAAAATTAAGTCCTTATTAGCCTTGCCTATCTCATTCGGGCAAGAGTTATTTGGTCTGGTTTTTTTATTTGATTATGGAACTCCAATGAACTTAACAGATTCAGAAATTCAAAGTGTTGAAGCTTATGTAAATATGGCTGCGGTCGCAATTCAAAACGCAAATAATTTAACACAAAAGGAAAACCTTATTGCCGAGAAGCAGTTGTTACTAAATGTTACCCGTGATTTATCAATGTGTTCCTCGATACAGGAGAGTTTTGATAAATGTTTTTTTTACTTAGGACAGATTTTAGAGAGTAAAAACGTGGCTGCCCACCTTTTAGACCCGTTAGACAAAAAAACGATTAAAACAACGAAGTTAAGTAAGGACTGTAATTGGACAGAAGTGGATTGGATGGAAAAAAGCTATGACGCCAAGATCCAAGAGGTTATTCAAACAAAAAATATAGATAGTAAGGGTCTTTTGATGATCCCATTGGTTTCAATGGGAGAAGTATTAGGGGTAATTGTTGTTGGTAAAGAGGGAAAATTTTACAATTACGATAATTCCCAAATTCAATTGGCAAAATCTATCGTTGATGCTACAGCTCCTACGTTTTCAAACTTGTTATATATGGATCAACTTGAAAGCATGGTGGAAGAGCGAACGAGAGAACTAGCTGCTGCTAATGAAAAAGTTACAAGTGTGATCGAAAGTATTACGGATGGATTCTTTACTTTGAATAATAAATGGGAATTTACGTACGTAAATAAGCATCAATATTTTCCACAAAGAAAAACAGCAAAAGATGTATTAGGCAAGAATATACGGGAGGTTTTCCCGAGTAGCGTCGACACAGTTATGTATAAGGAATTTCATAGTGCAATGTCAGAGCGAACTACAGTTCATTTCGAATTTCTTTCTATATCTGATGAATATTGGTACGAAGTTAGTGCATACCCGTATGATGATGGTATTTGTTGTATTTTTAAAAACATAACGGAAAAAAAGCAATATGAGCAGGAATTGAAAAGGTTATCAAACATAGATTTAATAGGGCAAATGGCAGCAGGTATTAGCCATGAGATTAGAAATCCAATGACAACAGTACGAGGATTTTTGCAGTTATTAAAAGAAGAGAACATCTATGAGAAACATAATAAATACTTTAATTTAATGATAGAAGAACTTGACCGCTCCAATTCTATTATTACTGAATTTCTCTCAATGGGTAATACAAAGAAATCGGATTTGCAGATGTTAGATTTAAATTTAATTATCCATGATACGATTCCTTTAATAAAGATTGATACGCATAATCAAAATAAATATATTCAAGTCGATACAAATGACATTCCGGAATTACTTTTAAATCGTAACGAGATACGGCAATTATTAATAAACCTATACCGTAATGGCTTAGAAGCGATGAGCACAGGGCAAGTTCTAACCATCAGTACCTACAAGGAAGGTCAAAATTGTGTGGTGCTTGCAGTGCGTGATCAAGGAAAAGGTATCAGACCTGAAGTATTAGAGAAACTGGGTACTCCATTTTACACGACCAAAGATAATGGAACTGGATTGGGGCTAGGTATATGTTATGCCATTGCTGCCCGTCATAATGCAAAAATAGAAATTCAAACAGGATCGGAAGGCACGACTTTTTTTGCTAAATTTAACTATGCAAATAATAAACAATAACCTCGTTTAGATTAGTTACGGTGAACCGTAACGCAAATAAAAAGTAAAACCTAAGTAAACATAATCAATATATTTCACCTGAATTTTGCGTAACATTCATGTTTGAGTTGCCCACTAAATTAGAGTTGCATAAAAAGAAATGGACTAACCTATATTAGGTTAGTCCATTTTCAAGTGTGTTAATTAATAGTGAATCTCCCTTCTGTACTTTTAGGAGCTTTTCGGTATTAGCTCCTGACTCTCCATATGTATATTCTGTTAGCATTGGGTCCTCATGTCCGAAATTTCGTTCAGCATTTTTATACCCAATTAAATAATTTAATTGGGTATAAATGGATAATGACAAGTGCCTAAACAACATATGTTGCTGTTTTAAAATCATCCCCAAAAGCATTAATCCACCTAAGACTACAAAACCTCCCCCTAAAATGTTAAAGTAGTAACTTGACGACATTAATTTATACATGCTAAAAGCATTACTATAATCAATATTTCAGGAGGCAAAACAATGGCAATGAGCAACAACGATATATTAAAGAGAGTAAGATATGCTTTAGATATAAGAGATATAGATATGGTGGAAATCTTTAAACTTGGCGGGATGGAAGTAACGAAAGAAGACGTAGTTGATATGCTTACAAAAATAAAAAGAGCTCCTCAGCATGAACCTGAAGATGCTGATATAATCGAAGATGAGTACGTAAAAACATGCGATATGATGATGTTAGAGGCATTTTTAAATGGATTTATTACTTTAAAAAGAGGAAAGCAAGATCCGAAACCAGGACAACCGGCACCTGTACAGAGCAAGGAGAGTGCCAATAACCTTCTTCTAAAGAAAATGAAAATTGCACTATCGTTAACGACTGAGGATGTGCTTGATATATTAGATAGCGTAGGAGTTACGGTGACAAAAGGAGAATTAGGCGCCTTATTAAGAAAGAAAGGCCATAAGAATTACAAAGAGTGCGGCGATAGATACGCAAGGAATTTCATTAAAGGATTAGCTGTAAAGTATAGAGGATAATGAGTTTGTTAAAGCAGTAAATGATATAATAAGTAGAGTAGGACGTTTGTATCCTACTCTTTTTTATTTGTAAAATAATACGCTAGGTGATGAAATGATACATACATATTTAGGTGAGACAATTAATTTTCATATAACTTATAAGAAGAAAAAGTCCGTGCGTCTTTTTGTAGATTCGTACGGAAATGTGGAAGTGCAAGCTCCAAAAGGGACACCTGTTGAATACTTAGTCCAGTTGCTAGAGGAGAAGTGGGATTGGATTCAGAGAACCCGTAAGGAAATGCAGGAGCGAGTGCTTGGACCACAGGAAAAAGATTATGATCAAGGAGAGGAATTTCTGTATTTAGGAAGTACGTATCCGATACAGATTTCTCAAGATACAAGTATGGAGCAAGACAATGCAGTGTTTGAAGGGGATAAGCTACATATTTATGTGAAAGAGCTTAAGGATGAGAAAATACAACAAGCTTTAAAACGATTTTATTATAAGCAGTGTAAAGCGCTAGTAGAGAAGAGTATTAAAGCGCATCAAAGTAATTTTAAAACAAAACCGCGATCTATTCGTATTACAGATAGTAGTCGTACGTGGGGAACTTGTGATTCTAATTTACAATTAACATTTAATTGGAAGCTAGCGATGGCACCACAGCGAGTGATTGACTATGTAGTTGTTCATGAAATGTGCCATATGGTTCATTTAAATCATGATCGTTCTTTTTGGCGCCTTGTCGGAAAGATAATGCCTGATTATAAGGAAATGGAGAATTGGTTAGCGTTATCTAGTTGGAAGATGACGATTTAGGAATATCGATTTTTGTCGGTAAATCGATATTCCTTGTCGAATCGTTGATATATTGTGAGTTTTGATAGATATATTTGAAAAACCGTTGATATATTGTAAGTTATGATAGATATATTCGAAAAATCGTTGATATAATTTCATTTACCACAAAATTGTTCAAAGGATCGAAAAAAGGAGATGTCACAAGGGACATCCCCTTTTTTCGAGCATATAGATTATCGCCCAAACTTCACAATGAAAGTATCTGCTGTTTTCTCCATCTCATACCCACGATACCCCTCCGAAAGCAAAGCCTGCTGTCCATTAGCATCACTCATTAGAATACTTTGAACATCTGTCCAATCTCTTTCTTTATCTCTGCGCAATTCCTTCACAAAAACATACCGCATACTACCACCATACTTCTCTTTCAGCGCAGCAATCTCCATCCCTTGCGCAAACTTATCCTTCAAACTTGGAATGTTAAAAGGAGCAACGGTGCAACATACATAATCATATTTGCTATCTTCTTTTTGCAATTCTTCCATAATGACTTTTGCTAATATTTTTTGCATCCCATTTCCTCGGCAGTTCGGATGAACGTTTGAGATTTCTTGATAGATAACTCTTTGTAGTTCGCTTTCGTGTAATCCGATATCGAGTCCTAAATGTTCATCGTCGATAGGAGGGACGAGTAGAGCACGAAATGCGACGAGTTCATTTTCGATAAAAGCGCCAATCATCATGCCGTTTCCTTCTAGAATATATTGAAATTCTTCTTGTGAGAGTGGTTGTAAACGACTTTTATCTTCCAACGCTTCAACTATAATGTTTTGTAATGATAAAATTTGTTCGATGTGCTTTCTTGATAGTAATGTAACGTGAAATGGTTGTTCGTTTTGTTTTAATGTTCCTTCATATAGAACAGTCATGCGTTAGTCCTCCTTTAGCGTACAACGTCTTGAAAGACGGTTAGTTCTTGTAATGTATCTTCATTTATTTCAATGCCGAGTCCTGGCTTTTCGTTTAAGCGAATAAATGGTACGTCGTAATGTAAGTTTCCGATGTCTTTCGTGAACTTTAATGGACCTGTAAGTTCAACGCTCGTAATGATTTTTTTCGAGAAAGCGACATGGAATCCTGCGGAAGAGGCAACGGATGATTCGACCATGGATCCAACTTGGCATTCAATGCCGGCCATTTCTGCTTGATGAGCGAGTTTTACAGCGGGATATATGCCGCCGCATTTCATTAGTTTTATATTTACTTTATCAGCCGCGTCTAATTTAATGATTTGGCGCATTTCACGAGAACCTTTTAATCCTTCATCAATCATAAGCGGAAGGTCTGTTTTAGAACGAATGTGAGCCATTGCGTCAATATCGTCTGCGACAACAGGCTGTTCAATCCAGTCGATGTTTAAATGACCTAATGAACGAAGTGCCGTTAATGTGTTGGCGCTATTTTTCCATCCTTGGTTTACATCAACGCGAATCGCAATATCACTTCCTACACGTTCACGTACCGCTTCAATACGTTTTACATCTTCTTTTACATTCGTACCGACTTTCATTTTGAAAGATTGGTAACCTTTTTGAATCATGGAAGCAGCTTCAGCAGCCATGTCTTCTGGATCGGCGATACTTAAGACGTGAGTGACAGGGAAGTCTTCATGGTAGCGTCCGCCAATTAATTGATATACAGGTTGATTTAGTTTTTTGCCCATTATATCAAAACAAGCAATATCAATCGCGGCCTTCGCAGTAGGCACACCGTAAATTGTATTGTCCATCATATCGTGTATTTTCTCAATATTCATTGGATTTTGCCCGATGAGCGCAGGAGCAAGTGTATGTTTTAAAGTATGGAAAGTACTTTCCCATGATTCGCCTGTAACGTGATCATCAGCAACGCCCTCACCGTAACCGATAATGCCTTCATCTGTTTCCATTTTGACGATAACAGAAGGCATATCAGAATAAGAACCATAACTAATAACAAACGGATCGCGAAGCGGTAAACGAATTGCGTAAAGATGAATAGCTGTAATTTTCATTGAATAGAAACCCCTTCCTGTTTACAATAGTTTTATACATTCGATATAGTTGACGTTAAATAGTCGTTAATTAATAATAAGGAGTTAGAGAAAATGATAATAAAAATTGCAGTTGTCGGTTCAAAGGAGTTTATGGAGAATCTTTTCCCTATTGCTCATAAATTAGAAGAAATAGAAATTGATCCATATGTTTACCTTCATCCGGCAGAATCTTCTGAACTATTAAAGCGTTTAAAGCCTTGTGATGTTATCTTTTTCTCAGGTGCCTTACCTTATTATATGGCAAAAGAAATAAGAGAACAATTACGAATTCCAAGTACGTACTTACAGCAAGATGAGACAACGGTTGCATCTTCACTTCTTTCTGTCATATATCATCAAGGTATTCAACCACATAAAATTTCAATCGATTTAGTAGACCGTTCGTTTATTACAAATGTATGCCGCGATATCGGTATAAAAGAAAAGCCACAAGTGTTGGATTATGAAAATATGTTGTGGAGTAAAGAGGAAATAAATAGAGTCATTGATTTTCATGTAGCTAAATATCAATCCGGAGAGGCTCATTTAGCTTTAACTAGTATTCACGCTGTTTACGATGAGCTTCAAAAAATAGGTGTTCCTTCAGAGCGTATGATTGATCCAACACAGTCCATTATACATGGGCTAAAAGATGCAAAAATAAAAGCTGAGTTAGCAAAAAGCTATTCAGCTACTGTTGGTGCTTGTATTATTTCTTCCTTAGAATTACGAACGAGTTTGCTTGAAAAACTAGATGTCATTTCAAAAGAACTACGTGGTTCATTTAAACAAGTGGATGAAATGACATGCATTTTGTATACAACTCGTGGTGATATCGAATCGATTATTAAGACAAATGCGATACATAACTTGTTTGCGAGCGTAGAAGGAACGATAGCTATTGGATTTGGTTATGGAAAAACCGTGAAAGAGGCGGAGAAAAATGCAAAAATTGCTCAAAGTTTTGCAAAGAATAATCCAATAGATCGTTGTTTTTATATACTAACAAGTGATAAAGATTTATTTGGTCCGTTCCCGAAAGAACAGAGAGTACAAAGTTTGAAAAATGATAATCCGGAACTAATGAAAATAGCGAAGGAAACGAAGCTTAGTCCGGCCAACTTGTCAAAAATCATTCAATTTAGTCAATCGCATCCGTCATTGAAGTTTACAGCAGCTGACCTTTCTGAGTACTTACAAGTGACCCGGCGATCGACAGAAAGATTGTTAAAAAAATTAGTTGATTACGGGTATGCTCATATTTGCGGCGAGGAAATGCCCTATCAACAAGGGCGACCTCGCGCACTATATGAACTGAATTTACCGCTATTTTTAAGCTTCTAGTTGCGCTTTTTGTTTCTTTAGTAGTTCTGCTTTTTCAATGTCTGATAGTTTTACAATTGTGAAGCCTGTTATACCATAAATGATTGAGATAATAGGTACGATGAAATTCAAAATAGCATAAGGGGCATATTCAAATGCACCTACGCCAAGTGTAGCGAGAATAAATACACCGCACGTATTCCAGGGAACGAAGACAGAAGTTAATGTTCCGCCATCTTCTAATGCTCTGGATAAATTTTTTGAATGTAGTCCTTTTTCTGTGTATGCATTTGCGTACATTCTTGAAGGAACAACAATTGAAATATATTGTTCAGAGCAAGTAAGGTTTGTTACAAAACAAGATGCGATAGTAGAAGCGATAAGCCCTTTTGCTGATTTTGCTAACTTTAAAATTTGATTTACAATTGAGCGAAGAATACCTGTATGTTCTAATACTCCTCCGAAAGTCATAGCGACAATTGTCATAGAGACTGTATTCATCATCGAATCTAAGCCACCGCGGTTAAATAGTTCGTCTACTAGCTTGTTTCCAGTGTCTATAACAAATCCAGCTTGGAGTGCACCGACAGATGCTGAGACAGAACCACCTTGAATAAAGACTTGTGATAAGAATCCTAAAATAATACCGACGAGAATGGCTGGTATGGCAGGAACCTTTTTAGCGACCAATACCATAACGGCTACGGGTATGATTAATAGGAAAGGTGAAATAACAAAGTTTTGTTGTAAGACTTGTAATGTTTGATCGATGCTTTGCGCATCAATATTGTTATCACCGAAGCTTCTTCCTAAGAAAGCATAGACGATAAGAGTAATAATTAAACCTGGAATTGTAGTAAATAACATATGACGAATATGTGCGAATAAATCTGTATTTGTTAATCCTGCGGCTAAGTTTGTTGTGTCTGAAAGCGGTGACATTTTATCGCCAAAATAAGAGCCTGAAATAATGGCACCAGCAACCATTGGAGCTGGAATACCCATACTTAGACCAATGCCCATTCCGGCAACACCAATTGTTCCCATTGTAGACCAAGAGCTACCAATCGCTAATGCAACGATAGAACAGATAATGGTAATGGATACTAAAAATAGTGATGGAGTTAAAAGTTTTAAACCGTAATAAATCATTGTTGCGACGATTCCACCGCCAATCCAAGCACCGATTGTTAAGCCAACAAGAATAATAATGACGATAGCGGGTAATGCAAGACGAATCCCTTTATACATTGCTTCTTCAAGATCATTCCATTTGTAACCGTAACGCCAAGCGACGATAGAAGCAACGGTCGTACCGATAATAAGTGGAACGTGAGGGCTTTGTTTTAATACAACAATTGTAACCATCATAACTGCAACGGTAATGATAATAGGGATAATCGCTATTCCAAAAGGTATTTCTTTTTTCATAAATTTCCTCCTTGTTACGTATGTTTGTTTGTATTTTTTGGAATTGTCGTAAAATAGACGGTTATTAGGTTATGATAACTAAAAATATATGTAAGCGTCAACAAAAAAACAGAAAATAAGGAATGTTCTAGTTGTTTATTCAGTTTGTAATATAGATACAGAGTAAGCTTTTAAAAAGTTTAAAAATAAACAATTGACTTTTTTCTTAAAATTCAATATGTTCATAAAAACATCTGTTTTTCATAAGTATAATTAACCTGAATGGTTTGTAATTTGGGAAGGAGAATGGAGCTTTGAAAACATTAGAACTACAAGAGCGTTTAACGGAAATTTTTCAGCATTTACATGAAAACCCTGAAGTAAGTTGGAAAGAGTATGAAACGACAGCTTATATTACTAACTTTTTAAAAGAAGAAGGAATTTCATATAAAACATTTGATGATTGCCCAGGCGTAATCGCTGAGATTGGAAATGGGAACCCGGTTATTGCGATTCGTGCTGATATGGATGCACTTTGGCAAGAAGTAGATGGAGAATTTAAAGCGAATCATTCGTGTGGTCATGATGCTCATATGACGATTGTAATGGGGCTTATTTTACAATTGAAAAATATGAGATGGGATAGTGGAACGGTTAGATTTATTTTTCAACCGGCAGAAGAGAAGGGAAATGGTGCTTTAAAGATGGTAGAGAAAGGTGCTGTAGATGATGCTGATTTCTTATTCGGTGTCCATTTACGACCAATCGAAGAATTATCTTTGAAACAAGCAGCCCCATCTATTCGTCACGGAGCAGCAAGATTTCTAGAGGGTATGATTCATGGGGAGGATGCACATGGGGCAAGACCACACCAAGGTGTGAATGCAATTGATGTCATTTCCATGATTAATATCGGTTTGAAAAATATATGGTTGCCGCCACAAAGTTCATATTCAGTGAAGATGACGCGGTGCCAAGCTGGTGGAGATAATTTAAATATCATTCCAGGTAACGGCCATTTTAGCTTAGATGTAAGAGCGGAGAATAATACATTATTAGAAGAATTAAAGAAAAAGATAGAGCATGTAATAGAATCAGCCGCATCAATGGGATCGAAAACTTCATACGAATGGATTGATCTTGCTCCAGGAGCAGAGGTGTCAGAAGAAGCGGAGCGTTACATGCGTAAAGGCATTCTCGAAGTGTATGGAGAAGAGCAATGCACAGGGCCGCTTTATACGACAGGAAGCGATGACTTCCATTACTACACAGTGAAGAGACCACATTTAAAAGCTGTCATGCTTGGACTAGGAGCAGATCTACAACCTGGATTACACCATCCGCATATGAGGTTTGATCATAGTTGTATTATGGATGGGGTAGAAATATTGAAGCAAACTGTATTGAAAGTGTTAGAAGACAGGGGCTAGAGAGCTCCTGTTTTTTTATCGTGAATTGACGGTAAATCGATATATTTGAAAAACCGTTGATATATTTTGAGTTATGATAGATATATTGAGAAAATCGTTGATATATTTGAAGTTACGATAGATATATTAAGAAAATCGTTGGTATAATTTCACGGACCTATTAATTTGATGAAAAATGAGCCTCCAGTACATGGTGTATAATAATAAGTACCATTTTTTAATAGGAGAAAACGAATGAACGAACAATATTATGATGCAGTTTTACATATAAAAACAGTCGGTGAGCAAAAAGGGTTTAACAAGTCTATGCATTATCACCGCTATGAACCGACGCCGTATAGCGGGTTAGATGAGTTATTGAATCAATATGAAATACGAAGTAGCGACCGAATTGTAGACTTTGGGTGCGGAAAAGGGCGATTAAACTTTTATATGCATCATAAATGTGGTGCTTCAGTAGTTGGAATTGAAATGAATGAAGAGTTTTATAAAGAAGCGATGGATAATAGAGATCGTTATGCACGAAAGGCACGAAACAGTAAGGGAAAAATTCAATTCCAATGTTGTTTAGCGCAGGAATATGAGATTGATCCACATGATAATAGGTTTTATTTCTTTAATCCGTTTTCTGTGCAAGTGTTTATGAATGTAGTCAATAACATTTTGCTTTCAGTAGAAGAAACGGGGAGAGAAGTGGGTATTATTTTATATTATCCTTCTGAGGACTATATTTTCTTCTTAGAAAATCAGACTGCGTTTGAGCTAAAGAAAGAAGTTAGATTGCCAGGTGCTTATGAGAAGAATGGGAATGAGAGGTTTTTAGTGTATACGTTAGGATAATAAAAAAGCAGATGCTAAGGCACCTGCTTTTTTTATTAGTTACGGATTAAGTAATCAAATGCGCCTAAAGCAGCGTTTGCACCTGAACCCATAGAGATGATGATTTGTTTGTACGGATTATTTGTACAGTCACCTGCAGCAAACACTCCTGGTACGTTTGTAGCGCCGTGCTTGTCTGTTACGATTTCACCGCGAGCGCGTTCAACTGTTTCGCCTAACCAGTCTGTGTTTGGCACAAGACCGATTTGAACGAATACACCTTGTAATTCAACGTGATGAACTTCTTCAGTTTCACGATCGATGTAAGAAATACCGTTTACTTTGTCAGTACCAGTGATTTCTTTCGTTTGAACGTTTTTCAGAACAGTTACGTTTGGTAAGCTGTTAAGACGCTCTTGTAATACAGCATCAGCTTTTAATTCTGGCATGAATTCAAGAACAGTTACGTGCTTAACAATACCTGCTAAGTCGATAGCTGCTTCAATACCAGAGTTACCTCCGCCAATAACTGCTACATCTTTTCCGATGAATAATGGACCGTCACAGTGTGGGCAGTATGCTACACCTTTATTTTTGAACTCAGCTTCACCTGGTACGCCAACATTACGCCAGCGAGCACCTGTAGAAACGATTACGCTCTTACTTTTCAGAATAGCGCCGTTTTCAAGTTCCACTTCAATAAGTTCTTTTTTCTCTAAACGTTTCGCACGTTGTAGATTCATTACATCGATGTCGTATTCTTTTACGTGCTCTTCAAGGCTTGCTACTAGCTTAGGACCTTCAGTGCGTTTTACGCTGATGAAGTTCTCAATACCCATAGTATCCATTACTTGACCACCGAAGCGCTCAGCAACGATACCAGTGCGGATGCCTTTACGTGCTGCATAAATTGCTGCACTTGCACCAGCTGGGCCGCCACCAACAACAAGAACATCGTATGGATCTTTATCAGAAAGCTCTGATGCATCTGGACCGTTACCCATTTTAGCTAAAATTTCTTCAAGTGTCATACGACCGCTTCCGAAAGATTCGCCATTTAGGAAAACTGTTGGTACTGCCATGATGTCTTTGCTTTCTACTTCCTCTTTGAATGCAGCGCCATCAATCATAGTATGTGTAATACCAGAGTTAAGAACGCTCATTACGTTAAGAGCTTGTACAACATCAGGACAGTTATGACAACTTAGGCTGATATAAGATTCAAAATGATATTCGCCTTGAATGTTTTTAATTTGATCGATTAATTTTTGTTCAACTTTTGGAGCACGTCCACTAACTTGTAGTAAAGCTAACACTAATGAAGTAAATTCGTGTCCTAATGGAATACCAGCGAATACTACACCAGTGTCTTCATCAGGGCGATTTACACTAAAGCTTGGTGTTCTCTCTAGTTCAACTTTTTCTACTGTAATCTTTGATGACATAGTAGCTAATTCATCTACTAGAGATAACATATCTTTAGATACATTATCGTCTCCTGAGCTAACTTTAAGTAAAATATCGTTCTCCATTAACTGAAGGTATTGGGATAGTTGTGTTTTTATATCTGCATCTAGTATCATTTTGATCGAACTCCTTAGATTTTGCCTACAAGGTCAAGGCTTGGTTTAAGTGTTGCAGAACCCTCTTGCCATTTAGCTGGGCAAACTTCACCTGGGTTGTTACGTACGTATTGAGCTGCTTTAATTTTGTTAACAAGAATGCTTGCATCACGGCCGATACCGTCAGCGTTGATTTCCATAGATTGGATAACGCCGTCTGGATCGATGATGAATGTACCACGAGCAGCAAGACCTTCTTCTTCCATTAAAACGTTGAAGTTTGTAGTGATTGTGCGAGTTGGGTCACCAATCATAATGTATTCGATTTTACCGATAGTTTCTGAGCTATCATGCCATGCTTTGTGAGTGAAGTGAGTGTCTGTAGATACAGAGTATACTTCAACGCCTAAGTCTTTTAGAGTTGCATATTGGTTTTGTAAGTCTTCAAGTTCAGTTGGGCAAACGAATGTGAAGTCAGCTGGGTAGAAACAAACTACACTCCATTTTCCTTTTAAACTTTCGTCAGTAACTTGGATAAATTCTCCATTATGGTAAGCATTAGCTTTAAACGGTTTTACTTCTGTGCCGATTAATAACATATTAAATTTCCTCCTAAATGTTGGTTTTGAGCATCAAAAAATAGTTTGCTCATAAAATATATTTTTTAATTAACTATAATAATTCTAATTCGATATTAATTATCATATAGAAGTGGTTATTTTGTCAAGAGAATAAACCAACTTTATACCAATTTAATTAATATTTATTCTCAATTAAGGTTGTTAGGGAATGAAAAGGTAATTTTCATGTCATAAATTTTCAATGAGTGTTTGAAAGAGTAGTGTGTATGTTAGAGACATGGTGTAAGTATAAATTCTTAGGAAGGAGATATTTCTTAGAAGTTGTAGATTTGAAAAGGAACTGCTTATTTCTATTTTACAAAGAATTGTGCGATAAATAAAATAAAATGAATCGGAATCTTTTTGAACAATTTTTGTCCGCTCAAATATATAATTAGGAAGTATATTGCAATGATAATTAGAAACATTGACTCAAAGTGCTAACAAGATATAATAAAATCTAGATATATCTTTCAAAAAGAAGAATATATAATATAGGATGAAAAACATTCAACCTATTATTTTTTTATAGCCTTTAGAAAACGCTTACAATTAGTGTGGGAGGGGAAACCATGTCTAAGTTCACGAAGTATTTTTTAATGGAAGATAAAGATGTGATTGCATATGTGAAAGAGAAATTATCTAAGTTTGAACATGCAAAGGGGTTACAGTGTAAAGAAATAGGTGATGGTAATTTAAATTATGTGTTCCGCGTTTGGGATGAAAAAGAGACCATGTCTGTCATCGTAAAGCAGGCCGGGAATACAGCACGTATTTCAGATGAGTTTAAGTTGTCGACGAATCGTATTCGTATAGAATCAGATGTTTTGCAGTTAGAGGAGGAGTTAGCACCTGGGCTTGTTCCAAAAGTATATTTGTTTGATAGTGTGATGAATTGTTGCGTGATGGAAGACTTATCAGATCACACAATATTACGTACAGCACTTATAAATCATCAAATATCTCCGAGGCTTGCTGAAGATTTAACTACTTTTATGGTAAATACTCTTCTATTAACATCAGATGTTGTAATGAATCATAAAGAGAAGAAGGAACTTGTGAAGAATTATATAAATCCAGAGTTATGTGAGATTACAGAGGACCTCGTATACTCTGAACCATTTACAAATCATAATAAACGTAATGAGTTATTTCAATTAAATGAAGGATGGATTAGAGAGCATATTTATAGTGATAAAGAGCTTCGTATGGAAGTAGCGAAACTTAAGTTTTCTTTTATGACGAATGCGCAGGCGTTGCTTCACGGTGATTTACATACTGGTTCTGTTTTCGTAAAAAGTGATTCTACAAAAGTTATTGATCCTGAGTTTGCTTTTTATGGACCTATGGGATATGACATTGGGAATGTAATGGCGAATTTAATATTTGCTTGGGTGAATGCAGATGCAACGATGCTACCTGGAACTGAGAAAGATACGTATATGGATTGGCTAAAAACGACGATGGTAGAGGTAATTGATTTATTTAAGAAGAAGTTTTTAGTTGCTTGGGATATTCATGTGACAGAAATCATGGCGAAGGAAGAAGGCTTTAATGGCGTATATTTACAATCTGTGTTAGAGGATACAGCTGCAGTGACGGGTCTTGAGTTAATTCGTCGTATTGTTGGATTAGCAAAAGTAAAGGATATTACTTGTATTGAGAATGATGAAGCACGTGCTAGAGCGGAGCGAATTTGTCTTCAAGTAGCGAAGAAGTTTATTTTACGAGCGAATCAATATAAAACAGGTACGAGTTTTGTAGAAATGTTAAAAAAACAGTCCATTCATAGCGCGAAGTAAGGAGAGAAAATGATGAAAGAGCAATTAATACCAATTCAATGGAAAGATGATGCTTTAGTTTTATTAGATCAAACGTTATTACCGAACGAAGTTGTCTATGAATCTTTCAAAACAGCTGAAAGTGTGTGGGATGCAATTCAAGTCATGAAAGTGCGAGGTGCACCAGCGATTGGGGTTTCAGCAGCGTATGGTGTGTATTTAGGGGTAAAGGAATTTGCTGAAAGTACGGTAGAAGGATGTATTGAAGAAGTAAAAAGGGTATGTGCATATTTAGCAACATCAAGACCGACGGCAGTAAATTTATTTTGGGCGCTGGAAAGAATGGAAAGTGTAGCGATAGATAATGTTCACTTATCGATTGCACGGTTGAAAGATAGATTGTTAGAAGAGGCAAAAGAGATTCATAGAGAAGATGAAGAAATTAACCGTCAAATTGGAGAACATGCATTAACATTATTCCATGATGGCATGGGATTATTAACTCATTGTAATGCAGGTGCGTTAGCAACGACTAAGTATGGTACTGCGACAGCTCCAATGTATTTAGCGAAAGAAAAAGGATGGGACCTTAAAATCTACTCTGATGAAACACGACCTAGATTACAAGGTTCAACGTTAACAGCATTAGAACTACAGCGAGCGGGAATTGATGTAACAGTCATTACCGATAATATGGCAGCTATGGTCATGTCACAAGGGAAGATTGATGCGGTAATCGTCGGCTGTGACCGAGTAGCAGCAAATGGTGATGTAGCAAATAAAATTGGAACATTAGGCGTATCTATTTTAGCTAAATACTATAACATTCCGTTTTATGTAGCAGCACCAACACCGACAATTGATTTAAACACACCGACAGGAAACGAAATTCCGATCGAAGAAAGAGATGCTTCTGAAGTAATCAATCGTTTCGGACAATATTCAGCTCCGAAAGTAAGTAAAGTATACAATCCAGCATTTGATGTTACGCCACATGCAAATATAACAGCAATTATTACGGAAAAAGGGATTGTAAAGGCACCGTTTACGGAGAATTTAAAAAATCTATTTTAGTAAATAGGTATATAGTCAGTCATCATAAGCTTCATACTTAGGGGGATGTATATGTTATTACAAAAAGAAAGAGAAGAAATTGTAGCGTACGGAAGGAAAATGATTTCTAGCGGTTTAACAAAGGGGACCGGCGGAAATATTAGTATTTTCAATCGTGAACAAGGCCTAGTTGCAATTAGCCCAAGTGGTTTAGATTATTATGAAACAACGCCCGTGGATGTAGTTATATTAAACTTAGATGGTGAAGTAGTAGAAGGTGAGAGAAAACCGTCAAGTGAACTAGATATGCATCTTATTTATTATAGGAATCGTGAAGATATAAATGCGCTCGTTCATACACATTCACCTTATGCGAAGACGATTGCATCATTAGGGTGGGAGCTTCCGGCTGTTTCATATTTAATTGCTTTCGCAGGCCCGAATGTACGCTGTGCACCGTATGAAACATTTGGTACGAAGCAATTAGCAGAGGCTGCTTTTGAAGGCATGATTAATCGCCGTGCAGTATTACTTGCGAACCACGGTTTAATTGCAGGTGCAAATAGTATAAAAATGGCATTTACTGTTGCGGAAGAAATTGAGTTTTGTGCGCAAATTTATTATCAAACGAAAAGCGTCGGAGAACCGAAGTTATTGCCAGAAGATGAGATGGAGAATTTAGCGAAGAAGTTTGAAGGATATGGGCAGCAGTAGAATGAAACGAAAACACCCTCAAGATTGCACTCTTGAGGGTGTTTTTTATGCTTTCTTAAGCAATAAATACATAAAGTAAGGAGCACCAATTAAAGCAACGACAATACCTGCCGGAATACCGTTAGGCTCAACGATGTTTCGTCCGATTGTGTCTGCTAATAGTAATAGCCATCCGCCGATTAAAAGGGCGATAGGCATGAAGATTTGATGTCTTGGGCCTACTAAAGATTTTGCGATATGAGGAGCCATCAGCCCGATAAAGCTAATTCCTCCTGTTACGGAAACTGCTGCAGCTGCAAGTGCAACGGCTGCAATTAATAAGTATCTGCGTTCTTTTTCAATTTCAATTCCAACGCCGATTGCGACTGGTTCGTTTAATGCTAAAATGTTTAATCGATTTGCTTTATAGAAAACAAATGGAATTAATACGATTAACCATGGGAGCATTGCGAAAATGAAGATCCAATCATCTCCCCAAATGTTTCCGGCAATCCATTTGGCGATAAAGTCGACTTTCATACGATCAGCAGATGAAATAAGGACAATCATTGCTCCAGATAGTGCAAATGAAAAACCGATACCGGTTAATGTTAATCGTATTGGCTGAAGCCCTGTTGATTGACTATATGAAAATACGTAAATTAAAACAGCTGTAAGAAAAGCCCCGATAAATCCAACGACTGGTAGTAAATAAAGAAATGAACCTACATCTATTGGAAAGTATAAAAAGAAAATAGAAACAGCAACACCAGCACCAGAGTTAATCCCGAGAATACCAGGTTCAGCTAAATCGTTACGTGTAATGCCTTGAAGGATAGCACCTGATAAAGCGAGTGCCATACCAGCTAATACTGTAATGATAATTCTAGGTAGTCTTAAAGAATATAAAACGAATTCTTCTTTAAATGAACCTTGTCCCATTAGCGTTGGGAGTAGTCGATCATAAGATAAAGATGCTGAACCGAGTCCCATTCCAATTACAATGGTTGTAATAGTTAGTATAAGTAATGCGAGTATAATAAGACGTTGTTTTCTTAAAATAGATGGCATCATGAGAATGTTTTTCCTCCTTTACGAACAATGAATAGGAAGAATGGTAAGCCTACAATTGCGACGATAGCAGCAACGGGTGTTTCATACGGAGCATTAATTGTACGTCCGATTGTGTCTGCAAGTAACATAAAGGAAGCACCAGCAATTGCTGACATCGGAATAATAAATCGGTAATCTGGACCAACAATAGGACGCACCATATGAGGTATCATTAAACCGATAAATGCCATATTTCCGACAAGCGCCACAGAAGCACCAGCAAGTAAGATAATAATGATAAACAAAATTGTTTTAATAACAATGATTTTTTGACCGAGTCCAACAGCAACTTCTTCACTGAAACTAAGGACTGTCAATTTTCTTGCAAATAAGATAGCGATAAAGATACTTATTGAAATGACTGGAATAATAATTTTCAATTGACTCCAAGTAGTTCCAATCACCCCTCCAGCAGTCCAAAGTGATACATCTTGTGAAATTTTGAAGTAAATGCCGACTCCTTCCGAAATTGCGAGTAGAAATGCTGAAACTGCAGCACCTGCTAATACAATTCGAAGAGGAGAAAGTCCGCCTTTTTTCACCATACCAATTCCAAATACCATAATTGCCCCTACCGCAGCGCCGATAAAGCAAGCTAATGTTAAGTACAGGTAGCTTATGGAAGGGTTGAAAGCAAGTGTTAGTGCAAGTGCAGCATTTGCGCCACCCGTTAGCCCAAGTAAGCCAGGGTCTGCAAGGGGGTTTCGTGTTAATCCTTGCATAATTGCCCCAGAAACGGCTAGTCCAGCCCCTACAAAAATAGCAGCAACTTCACGTGGTAAACGTATTTCACGAATAATAGATATTTTGTCTCCTTTAGCGGAGGAAGTAAGTGCTAACCATACATCCTTTATTGAAGTATCTGCAGCCCCTAATACCATTGCAACCATAAAAATAAGAAAGAATGCAATTATGCTCAAAATTAGTTTGTATGTAAAAGCTATAGAACGTGGATTGTCATGATCTTTTGTCATTCGTTTCACATCTTTTCTGTTCATAGAATAAAGGAAGAGGAATTCTTAAATTAAGAATTCCTCATGTTTGTATTATTTACCAAGAAAGCTTTTCTTGAAGAAGTCTAGTTGGAAATCTAATGTAAGTGGATCATTGAAATAGAATTCCATCATGTTTGCTTCGTATACGCGATTATTTTTTACTGCTGGAATGTTTTTATATGATTCTGTCTCTTGGAATGAGTTATCAGTATCTTTGTTTTTACTTACGATTAAGTAATCACCAGCAAACTCAGGCAATACCTCAGTAGATAATGCGTAGTAACCTTCTTTTAAAGCTTTTTCTTTTACTTTTTCAGGCATTTTTAATTTCATTTCTTGGTACAGAATTTCTGTTCCGCGGCCCCAGTTCTCGCCGTATACATAAAGCTGTTTATTGAAGTTTTCAACAACAGATACTGTTGCATCTTCACCAATTTTTGCTTTAATTTCTTTACCAGCTTCTTGTGCACGTTTCTTGAAATCATCAATCCAAGTTTTTGCTTCTTTTTCTTTGTTTAATAACTTACCGATTTCTAAATGTTGTGTTAAGTAATCAACTTTTCCGTAAGTGTATGTTACAGTAGGAGCGATTTTCTTTAACTTATCAACATTTTTAATATTTGATAAACCAATGATTAAATCTGGATTTAGTTCAGCGATTTTTTCAACATTTTCATCTGATACTTCAGCAACATCTTTAAGTTTACTATCAAAACGTGGGTTTTGTTTAGACCATGAATCTACCCCAACAACATTTACGCCTAATGACATTACGTTACCAGCGAATGATGATAAAACAACAACGCGTTTTGGATTTGCAGGAACTTCTACTTTACCATTTTCAGATTGGTATGTAATTGTTTCTGATTTACTACCTTTTGCATCATTCTTTTTGTCTGTAGAGCCGTTGCTACAAGCACTCATAACAAGAACGAAAAGAACTGTTAGTGAAATAAATAACTTTTTCATCGTCTTTCTCCTTTAACGTAGATGTATGTGTATACAATAATTTGTTTAACTGCAATCTTTTTGAAAGAGTAGTGGTAATGCAAAATAATTTATTAAAAATCTTGAATGTGAGATTTCACAATATAGTATTAACCATATTAATGAAAGAAGATGTAATCTCAATTTGCTAATTATTAACAAATTGATAATGATTATCACTATTGATTCTTTAAATAATATAATTTTATATAGGTGTATTGTCAATAGTAATTTTGATTGTAAATTTTGCGGAAACAGGTTATATTTTATTGAGAATGATAATCAATGATTGATAGCTGAGGAGTGAGCACGAATGAATCGAGAAGAATTGTTTGATGTAACTGTAATAGGCGGAGGACCTGCAGGGCTTTATTCAGCTTTTTATAGTGGACTTAGAGAGATGAAAACGAAAATAATAGAATTTCAACCACAGTTAGGTGGAAAAATACATGTTTATCCGGAGAAGATGATTTGGGATGTAGGAGGGCTATTGCCAGTTACAGGTGATAAATTAATTGAACAACTTGTACAGCAAGGGCTAACATTTAAGCCGGAAGTTGTATTAAATACAAAAGTAGAATCAATTATTCGTAATGAAGATGGAACTTTTACGTTAAAAACAAGTACTGGCGAAGAACATTTTTCAAAAACAATTATCGTCGCAACTGGAAGCGGTATATTGAAACCGCAAAAGTTATCGATTGAAGGTGCGGAGCGATTTGAAGTATCGAATTTAAATTATACAGTTAAATCTTTAATGCGTTTCAAAGATAAAACGATCATTATTTCTGGTGGAGGAAATTCTGCCGTTGATTGGGCGAACGAATTAGAACCAATCGCGAAAAAAGTGTATGTAACATATAGAAAAGAAGAATTATCTGGTCATGAAGCACAAGTAAAACAACTAATGAACAGCTCAGCGGAGTGTTTTCTGAATACATCGATTACAAAATTAGTTGCTGGTGATAATCATGAAGCGATTGAATATGTAGAATTAACGAATCATGAGACAGGTGAAGTTTCTCATTTACCTATTGATGAAGTTATTATTAATCATGGATATGAACGTGACATTACATTATTAGAAAATAGTGAGTTGGACGTTGCGATTATAGATAATTTTTATATTGCAGGTAATGCAAATAGTGAGTCTTCTGTAGATGGATTATATGCTGCGGGAGATATTTTGAAACATGATGGGAAATTGCATTTAATTGCGGGAGCATTCCAAGATGCTGGAAATGCTGTGAATAAAGCGAAACAATTTATTCAGCCAGATGCAAGTGAGTACGGAATGGTTTCTTCGCATAATGAAGTATTTAAAAAACGAAATCGAGAATTGATAAAGCAAATGATGAAATAATAAAGTGAAACTTTAATCAGTGGGGGCTATCCTGCACTGATTATTAACCTTCACTAATCGGGCTTTTACTGTCCACAAATAGCGGGATAAAGGTACAAGTATACCCCCATTTACTTCTCTATTCAAATAGACGAGAGATGTAAATGGGGGTTTTCCTGTTTACTATATTTTCAATCATTATTATGACACCGGTTTCATCAGTTCATATGACATGAACATTTTATTTGTAAATCAGTCTAGAAAATAATGAATCTATGTTTTGTTTACGCTGTTCCTTTTGCTCGTTCGTTAGGAAATGGCATATTTAGTATAGAAGCAATGTATTGTTTTCCATGTTTTCGAGCCAATGACTCTAATATTTGACGAACGCGTTTTGTAAGATGCCCTTGTTTTTTTATCGCTTCACAATATGCGTCGTAGAAAGCATATTTAGCCCATAGAAAATCATCTTGTTGGAATAAGAAATGATTTTTGTACCATTCACCAATTGTATGATAACAATTGATTTCGTGTATTGCTACGCCTTGAGAAAGAATACGATCAGATAAAGATGTAGTTAAATGAGAAGTTGTGTTTTCTGTTTCAACTTGTAATGTTTTTTCTAACATTGTAATGATGTGACGAGTAGCCATATGTTAACTCTCCTTTGTGTAAATGGGTGATACCATTCTATATTTAAAAAAATACTTACTATATTATTATACAATATATGGAATGGTTCTACCTGCTTTTTAAACTGCATTTACAAAATCTTTTTTATTTGTTTACAAAAATAAAGTAAGATACAGTATATATGAAAAAATAATAAAGGAATGAACGCATTGTATATAACAATAGAAGAAGCTGCGGAGTATTTGAATTTACCAAAATCGTATATTGAAGAGCTAATTCAGCAAAAGAAAGTTCGTGCGCTATTCGATGGAGAGCAATATTTATTAAATAAAGAACAATTCAACACGCATTTAGAACAAATGGAGAAATATAAACAATTAGTAGAAGAAATATTAAACGAACCAATTCCAGAAGATATGGACGTTAAAGACGAAGACTAAACTTTAGGAAATCCCGTATGAAGATATGCAGAAATGTATCTTCATACGGGATTTTTTTATCTAAAGACATCAAAATCCTAAGGAGCCCTCAGGATTTCTTAGAATTTTGATAGGTAGTAGTCTACCATGTTAAAAGCATATTTTTTTCGAGCTAGGACAAACATAGAGAACGTAACCTGTACAGATACATATACTATCAGTGCAAAAGCTTATAAATTAATGGAAGGGGTTTTCTCGTGAGTTTATTTCATTGGGATTTTTTGAAAGACTTAATTGGATCTTATGTAAGAGTGAACAGAGGTGGACCAGAATCTCAAAAAGGAACAATAGTATCATTAGGTGCGGACTACTTCGGATTAGAGAATGAAAAAGGAGAGAGCCATTACTACCAGCTTCGCCATCTGAAAAGCATTACCCAAAATACGAAAGATGGTGGAGTAGGTGATTTAGAATGGGTGGAAGAAGACATTGCAGAAGACTTTGAAACGCTACTTCAAAGCTTCAAATACCGCTGGGTGAAAATTAACCGTGGTGGACCAGAGAAAATTGAAGGTATTTTACAAGATGTTTCTGGCGGTTATGTAACATTGATTATTAAAGAAGAAGTTGTATTAATTGCACTATCTCATATTAAGAGTGTTAATTATAATGCACCAGTAAGTGGAGAGAGTAGTGATGAGAGTAGCGATGAGAAAAGTAATGAAAACAGCAATAATTCAGGTCGCGCTCGTGCACAAAGACAATCAAGTAGAGGAAGATAATAAGAAAGGAGGGTACAAAATTGGAGAGTGTATTATGCTGTGATCAAATCAAAGGTTTAGTTGGTGAGAATGTAAAAGTAAATCTTCGTGGACCGGAAAGTCGAGTAGGTGTACTGTCATTGTTAGGAAAAGATTACCTTACACTACAATTACCTCATGGAGAATTAGTGTATTATCAACTGAAACATGTGAAGAGTCTAGTCAGAAAAGTGAAAGAGGCACAAGGAGAATATGGTTCATGTTTTTATGCGGAAGAAGATACTTTTTTAGATGCATTAAATGACTTGAAGTATAAATGGATAAAGATTAATCGTGGTGGACCAGAGTGTGTGGAAGGTTTATTAAGTGATATACATGATGGAAATATTACACTAGTTAATGGTGATGAGGTCATTTATGTGATTAATTCCCATATTAAGAGTGTGAGTCAAATAGTTAAAAACAAAAAGAATGAAGAAGAATAATGTTTAATAAATAAAAGGGGCATTATGATTGAAAATGAAGAATGATTTCATATTTCTCTGTAATTATTTTTGGATATATGAAAAAGGGTTTCTTACTATTAAAAAACAGAACATTGCCCCTGATTATTTTTAGAATAAAAGAAAGGGAAATTGTAATTTCATAGGAAGGAGGATATAGATGAATGAGTTACACAAAAGTATTGGAGAAAATATATATGTTAAATTAATTGGTGAAAAGAGATTTAAAGGCGTATTAATCGATGTAGGAAATGATATTGTTGTTCTTTACAATGGACAAGACTACGTATATATATCTTTATATCATATCCAATATTATAAGTTTTTAAGACCATATGATGAAGAAATATTAAAACCTGATGTAGATTCTGTAATTAAAAGGGAATCTCCTTCAATTTCTTTGAGGAAAGTATTAAGCACATCTAAAGGGATTTTCACAGAAATTTATGTAGCAGGTAATGCTCCAATACATGGATATGTTACAAGTGTAATGAACGATTATATTGTTTTTTATAGTCCAGTCTATAAAACTGTATATATATCTTTAAAGCACTTAAAATGGTTAATTCCGTATAAAGAAAACCAAGTGCCTTATTCCCTCAATAAAAATGAACTCCCCGTAAATCCATTAAATATTACGTTAGCTCGAACGTTTGAGGAGCAACTTATTAAAATGTATGGAAAGATTATGGTGTTCGATTTAGGTGAGGAATCCAATAAAATTGGAAAAATGGCGAAGATCGATGAAGGACATATTGAAATATTAAAAGCGCGTGATGCAAAAATGTATGTGAATATTCAACATGTAAAATCTGTCCATTGTCCGTAGGCTAGTTGAAAGGGCTGGCTTTTTCTTTTATATGCAGAAGGAAAGGTCGGGCCTGTTTGTTTAGTTCGATTTGGATATGAGGGGAAAAATGAATTGAATATAAATTATGTTAGTATGATTTTTGAAGAGGCAATCTTGTGCTAAATTATAAAAAATATGTACGAGCCACCTTTTGATGTATTCAATTTATTTTTTGAGGAAGAACTGCTCAACTAATTTACTAAAGGGGTTTTATTTGTGGAGCCGTTTCCAAATTCGTTATCGATTACATTACTTGGTAGTGCTGGTGGAGCAGCGAAGGCAGTTTTAGCAATTTTAAATCAAGCGATAGCAAATGAAAAAGATCCAATTTATGAAGTGATAAAGAATGTTACATTTCATTTGGTTGATATAAAACAAAAAGATAGGGCTTATTATGATGAGTTGTTTCCAAATTTGAAAGGTCATTTGTCATTATATGAAATAGACCTTCAAGATGTAGTGAAATTTAAACAGCATTTAACAGAAAAAAGTACGAGTGTTGTTATTGATGTTTCGGGTGCAGATACGATCAGGGTACTGAGCTGTTGTAATGAACTTGGAATCTTTTATATTAATTCAGCTTTGGAAAATGAGGCAGTAGATCAGGACGATAGTTTACTTGGATTTCAGCTTACGGAACGATATACGAGGTTTGAGAAAGAGAAAGAAAAATTTACAAATACAAAAGCGATTATAGGTTCAGGTATGAATCCAGGTGTTGTTCAATGGATGGTTGTTGAACTTATGAAAGAACGGCCGAATGAACAGCCACAAGCATGCTATATTGTAGAACATGATACGTCGTTTTTGAATGATACGGCACTTATAAAGCCGTATACACTTTATACGTCATGGGCAGTAGAGCGATTTCTAGACGAAGCGATATGGAGTTATCCGATGTATATGAGTCATCATCGTCCTCTTTATTTTTATGAGGATGTATATGCTTCAGAGTATAAAGTGAAGTTAGGAAAAAGAGAGTTTTATGGTTGCTTAATGCCACATGAGGAAGTTTTAATTTTAGGGAAAAATTTCAACATGGAAGTTGGTTTTCTTTACCGAATTAATGAGTATACAACAAATGTAATTAGACAGAACTTAGATAAGGTAGAAGATTTATGGAACTGGAATCGTAAAGTATTCAATCCAGCGGAAGAAGAGGTTGCAGGAGAGGATCTAGTAGGTGTATTACTCGTTTATGAAAATGGCGAGACGTATATGTATAACGTAATGAATAGTAGCCAAGTTTTTCATAAATATAAAACGAATGCAACTTACTTCCAAGTAGGGTGCGGAATTTATGCAGGTTTGTGTAGTTTACTTTTAGATCACTTTGGACAAGGTGCTTATTATGTCGAGGAATTATTATTAAATACAGAAAGTAAGTACGGTGAATATTTAAATTTATATATGAAGGATTTTGTAATAGGGCATAATGATTTTACGGATGGACTGCTACATGATAGGGTCAGATGGATATAAGTTGTGACTAGAAAGGAAGGAGAAGTCTCCTTCCTTTTTAGTATTATAAGGTTACGTATTGCCCTGAAAGCAATTTCATACTTATAATTTAAGGAGATAACGGTGGGGATTTTTTTTCGTATCGATCAAGGGGAGTTTTTATATGAACAAATACAAGAGCTTGATTTATGAAGAAAGAAAAGCTTTAAAGGTATTTATATTATTATTCTATATTATATTTTTTTCATATGACGCTATATATTATTTTGTATATCCTGCTATGAATATTAATGGAACAACGGTAGGATGGCCAGAAGGAAGCCTTGGGATAGGCGTATATATATTTGTAATAGCATTATTCCCTATTTCAATGTATCTTCAAAAAAGAGGTTATGTATATTCTATAAAATATTTATTTTTATTTGGCTACATGTTTATCAATCTTATAAATAATTTAATGATTTATTTGCGAACGGATAGAGCTTTTGAACATGGTAGTATGGTAGAAATGTTATTAATTTTATTTGCACCGGTTTTCGTGAACAGAAAATATTTTTATTTAGTTTCCTTTAGTGTAATTGGAAAGTACGTACTTTTTACATTGATACTACAAGATCTAAAAGTTGTGATTCCGCTTGTCTTATGTGTATTCTATTTCATTATTTCACATTCTTTGTTGAAACGATTTCAATCTTATGTAAGAACGGTTGTTGAAATGATGAACAATATGAAAGAGACGGAAAATTTAGCTGTAATTGGGACTATGTCTACAACAATTGCGCATGAAATCCGAAATCCATTAACGGCTTTGAAGGGGTTTACGCAAATGCAAAAAGAAAGAAACCCTGAAGATATGATGAGCTATGAAATAATGTTACAAGAAATTGAGAGAATTAACGGATTTGTTAGCGAATTGATGTTATTAGGAAAACCGAAACCAACAAATTATGAATGGTGTAACATACGGGAAATCCTTTTATATGTTGTGCAGTTAATGGAAAGTTATGCGAGTCAATATAAAGTGAAAGTTTATTTGCAAATAGATGGAAACTTACCCGTTATAAACGGTGATGATAAACAATTAAAACAAGTGTTGTTAAATATTATTAAAAACGGAATAGAATCAATGCCAGAAGGTGGGGATATTCATATTCGGGCATATGAAAAAACTAAGGGGTATTTGTGTATTGCTGTCGAGGATCAAGGATTTGGTATAGAGGCAGGAAAATTAGAGAAGATTGGAAAGGCTTTTTACACAACGAAGGAGAATGGTACAGGGCTTGGTTTAATGATTACATATAAAATTATTAAAGAACATCAAGGGAGTATCACGATTCAAAGTAGTATGGGTGTGGGAACGAAAGTGGAAATTTATTTACCGACGATGTAGCGAAGTAGAAGAAAATATTTTTCAGAAAAGTGTTCTTCTTGTGTAAATATAAACATTTAATAAAATGTTTCAAGAAGGGTTTTTTTTATAAAATACTTCGTTTATAATGGAGGAAAATATCGACATGAGATTGGTTACTCATGTAACGGTTCGGTAGTGTTATGAAAAGAAAAGAAGGGGTGCCCGCGCATCCTTTTTTCTATGCAGATATGATGAAAGAGGTGGTATTGATGGAATTAACATTAAATTCGACTGTATGCTTACACACGATTCAATTTCGAAAAGAGCAAAAGAATTATATTGTAAAAGATACAATTACAGGAGAAAAATATGAAATGCCGCCACTTTGGATTGATGCATTGGCAATGATGCGTGACGGTTTTTTATTGGGAGAAATTGAGGAGAAATTAAAAGAAGAGTATCCAGCAGAAGAAGTAAATATACTAGCATTCACGAGGCAACTGTTAGAGCTAGAACTTGTTGGAATGGTAGATGGGGAAGAGATAGCTTGTACAAAGAAGAAAGAGAAAGATTATTTAGCTTGGGTACGTCCCCGGTTGGAACAATTTTTCCTTAATGTAAATAAAAAATATAGAAGCAAAGGTCAGTGATGATCTTTGCTTTTTTGTAGTCCATATTTTAAAAAATAACAGCGAATGCCCTTGCGAAAGCACCGTCACTATTTTTAATTTTTAAAGGTGCTGCTGAGAAAAAGAAACGTTTCGCTTTAATAGCATCTAGATTTGTTAAGTTTTCAATTAAGAAAATATTATTGCCTAACAGTATGTGATGAATGGGTGATGTTTCTGTCGTTACCTCATCGGGAGAAATAAAATCTAAACCGACTGATTTTACTTTTAATTCAACTAGTTCTTCAGCTAATTCTTCGGAAAGATAAAATGCTTCTTTCTCATAAGCTTCTGTATTCCATTTATTAGATAGATTAGAATGGAAAATGACAATATCGTCTTTTTTTATGTCGGCATTATGCAATACTTCTTTAGGGAGTTTTCTCTCTTGAACATGAGTGACATCGATGAGAACTGCTTCACCTACAAACTGATCAAGGGGCAATTGATCAATCGTTGTTGCACCAGAAATAAAATGCGCAGGAGCGTCGCAATGTGTACCGACATGAACGACCGAATGGAAATCTGTAACTTGATATCCTGTTTCTTCAACGCTTGTAATGGCTTCTAGTTGGATTGTTGGTGTTCCGGGAAATTGAGACATATTATTTTCAAACGTTTGTGATAGATCAATTACTTTCATTTTAAATACCTCCAATATATGTTTTTCAAATAATAAAAAGCCCATCTTTCATGATCAAGAAAGATGGGCTTTACATACTAGTTGCGTTTTATCTTCCAAAATGCAATGCATTTTGCAGGAATTAGCACCTATTCAGTTCTTATAAACTGAGGTTGCTGGGCTTCAAAGGGCCGGTCCCTCTGCCTCTCTTGATAAAGGTTTATTCAGTTTCGGAATTCGAAATATTCATGATATTTAAATTGTAATTCATTTCCTTTTTTCATGCAATACAAATTAGGTGTTCACCCAAATAAAGTTGCTCGCATATTGTAGCTTATGTAAGTAGACTGTTGCGAAGGAGTGAGTGCAGTGACAGGGAATGTGTTAAATTATTATGCTGGTGGTAATACAGCTAGAGGATTTCATAATTTATACGAAGAGAATTTAAAAGGGCTAGATAGGTTGTTTATTTTAAAGGGTGGTCCAGGAACGGGAAAATCTTCTTTAATTAAGGCAATAGGTCGTGAATGGGTTGAAAAAGGATATGATATTGAGCTTTTGCATTGTTCTTCTGATAATAAGTCGGTTGATGGGGTGATTATTCCAAAATTAAAAGTAGGAATTGTTGATGGAACATCACCGCATGTTATTGAGCCGAAAATGCCAGGAGTTATTGAAGAGTATATAAATTTAGGAGTTGCTTGGGACTCAGGTAAATTAAGAAAGCAGAAGGTAGAAATTGAACGGTTTGTATCAGAAGCGAGCAAGGCTTTCAAATCTGCTTACGGATGTTTTAAAGAGGCATTAGTTATACATGATGAGTGGGAGAAAATATATATTAATAACATTGATTTTAATAAAGCAAATGAACTAACAGATCAGCTAATTCAGAAATTATTTGCAGATAAAAAGGGGCAACAATCGATTGTGAAACATCGTTTTTTAGGAGCTGCTACACCGAAAGGAGCAGTTGATTTTGTTCCTAATTTAACAGAAGGATTGCCACATCGTTATTTTATAAAAGGACGCCCGGGCTCTGGAAAATCAACAATGCTCAAAAAGTTATCGAAGGCAGCAGAAGAAAAAGGTTTTGACGTTGAAGTATATCATTGCGGATTTGACCCGAATAGTCTTGATATGGTTATTGTAAGAGAATTAGGATTTGCAATTTTTGATAGTACCGCACCACATGAATATTTTCCAAGTCGCGTGGGTGATGAGATTATAGATATGTATGCTCTTATTGTTAAACCGGGGACGGATGAGAAGTATGCTACAGAAATTCGTGACGTTTCCATTCAATATAAAGCAAAAATGAATGAGGCGATGTCTTTCTTAGCAAAAGCAAAATCAGTTCGTGATAAATTAGAACGAATTTATATTGCTGCCATGGATTTTTCAAAAGTGGATGCATATAAAGAGGAAATTCAAAAAGAGTTTGAACGAATTACCGCTACTGTAATTGAAAAGAAAAAATAGTCTTTGTTAAACTGTCAGAAAAATTCTGGCAGTTATTTTAGTGTGTAGTAAAATTAATAGTATATTTGTCGAATTTCCAAGGAAATAATCAAAAAATGGGGATGGTATGAAATGAGAGAAAAAATTGAATTAGAGTTAGAAAGAATTGAAGAAGAGAATGATGTGAAAATTTTATTTGCAGTGGAATCGGGGAGTCGTGCTTGGGGATTTCCATCGAAAGATAGCGATTATGATGTTAGGTTTGTTTATATACATCCGGTAGAATGGTATTTATCAATTCATGATAAACGTGATGTAATTGAATATCCAATTAGTGATGACTTAGATATAAGTGGCTGGGATATTAAAAAGGCATTACAACTGTTTGCGAAGTCAAATCCAGCTTTACTTGAGTGGATTCGATCACCAATTTTTTATTCGAAAAACTCTAACTTTCCAGAGCAGCTTCAGCAAATGAGTGAAAAGAATTTTGATCCAAAAGCAACGATATATCATTACTTACATATGGCTTCAAAAAATTATCGTGAATTTTTGCAAGGCGAGAATGTAAAGTTGAAAAAGTACTTTTATGTATTACGTCCTATTTTAGCTTGTCAGTGGCTAGAAGAGAAAGGGACATTACCTCCAGTAGAATTTAATCGTTTGATTACAGAACTATCTATAGAACGTAGTGTATTGAATGAGATTGAGAAGTTGTTAATAAAGAAAAAAGCGGGTACGGAATTAGATGTTGGATTGAAAATTCAAGTGTTAAATCAATTTTTAGAAGAACAAATTGATTATTATCAGCAATACGTGAAAGGGATTGAAAAGGGATTAGGGATTGATATTGAGAGTTTGAATACACTATTTAGAAATATGTTGTTTGAAGTAAATAAAAAAGAGCACAAGTAAATTTGTGCTCTTTTTTTATCCCGCTATTTGTGGGAGCCTTACTGCCCGTAAACGCCTGATTGGTGTGGACTAATAATCAGCTGGGGATGCACCTCAACACTGATTAAAGTTTCACTTTATTTTGTAGGAATAAAGAAAACAGATATAGCTGCGATAAGACCTGCAAAAGAGAATAAGTAAAAATTCCATGCTAAGTCATATTGCATTGTCATAATAATACCGACAAGAATAGGTCCAGCAATTGCACCAACTCGGCCAAGTCCAAGTCCCCAGCCTAAGGAGGTAGCTCGTATATGTGATGGGAAGTATTGTGTTACATAAGCATTTAATATTTGAGTAATACCGACTGATCCAATTCCAGCAAGACCAATTAAAAGATAAATGATTGTAACAGATGGTTTAATTGTTAGTAGTCCAATACATATGGCTGCCATAAGATAGGAGATGCTAATAACAATTTTTGCTCCTATACGATCGGCAATCGCCCCAGCAAATAATGCGCCGATAGCTGCAGTAATATTTAGCATAAGTAGAAATGATAAACTAGATCCAAGAGGATATCCTGCCTGACGCATCATCTGTGGTAACCAAGTATTTAAACCGTATATTAAAAACATTCCCATTATATAAGTGATCCAAAAAAGTAGCGTTGCTTTTATGTATTCTTTTGAGAATAACGTAAGAAATCCATTTTTCTTTTGTATATTAGATGGTGCTTCAGAAATTTCATCTTTTACATGGAATTCAATTTGAAAGCGATTAAGAATTTTGTTCACTTCTTCTTGTCGATTCCGCGATAATAAAAATTGAATGGACTCAGGTAAATAAAGAATAATGAAAGGAATGAGGAGTAGCGGAATCATTCCGATGCCAAACATAATTCTCCATCCGAAATCTTCTAACATAAACATGGATAAAATAGCACCTAACACGATACCTAAAGGATAGCCGGTAAACATAAGAGCATAAATAAAAGATTGCCGTTTTTTTGATGAATATTCAACAGTAAGTGCGGAAGCCGTTGGGATAACACCGCCTAATCCGATTCCTCCGATAAATCGAGATAGCCCAAATACTTCAGGAGAAGGAGCAATTGCAGCTAAGCCCATTGTGATAGAAAAAAGAGCTAAACAGCATATAAGTGTCCACTTTCGTCCAATTAAATCTGTAATGGTTCCGATTAGAATAGCGCCAATAAACATCCCAAATAGAGCATAGCTGGCAATTGTTCCAGCTTGAGCTGGTGATAGTGCCCAGCTGTTGTCTTCTAAAAGCTTTGGCAGAACGGCACCGTAAATACCTAAATCATATCCGTCAGCTAGAATGGCGAGCCAACAAATAAAAACAACAAGTTTTGTAATAGAGCTTGAAAAGATAGTTTCTGTAGATTCTAGATGAGGTGGAGCAGAAGGTTGCATAGTATTCACCCCTTTTATTTGTAGATGAATATATTATTTTATTTACTGTTAATATTCCCCTTCTTATGTCGAAATTTATATGAAAAGGTGTCATGAAAAACAAAGAAGTTCAACAGGATTCTTGTTGAACTTCTTTGTTTTTTTATTCGTTATCAACTCGTTTTAATGGTTGATCTGCTGGCCCTTCCATAACATCGCCATCAATTGAAAAACGAGAACCGTGGCAAGGACAATCCCAAGTACAATCACCGTTATTCCATTCAACTTCACAGCCGAGGTGTGTACAAGTCGTATCGACGATATGTAGTTTTCCTTCTTTATCTTTATAAGCACCTGCTCGTTTACCGTTGACATGTACAACGGATCCTTCGCCAACTTCAAGATCCTCTGGTTTACGTAATGCAGTTTCAAGTTTCCCTTCAATTAAATGTTTAGCAACATCAATGTTTTGAGAAAGGAATGTTTTTATATCTGGATTTGCATGAAAGCGTGATGGTGCAAACAGCTCTTTATATGGGCTGTGGACTTTTAGAATGGAATCCTTCAGTAAATGAGCTGCAGCAGTTCCTGTTGTCATTCCCCATTTGCGATATCCAGTTGCAACAAATATATTTGGATTGCTTTCGTTAATATGTCCGATATAAGGGAGCTTGTCTAGCGTAATCAAATCTTGCGCTGACCATCTATAGGGAACTTCATCTAATCCAAAAGTTGCTTCAGCAAAAGAATAGAGTGCTTCATAATGAAGCATCGTATTTATTCCCTGTCCCGTTTTATGGCTCTCTCCGCCAATCAAAATCAACTTTTCTCCATTGTTTGTTATATAGCGTAAGGAGCGTTTTGGATCATCAATACTTAAATACATGCCACCTGGATAATCTGTTTTTGCTTTTATTGCAAGAGCATAGGAGCGTTCTGCGTACATTCGCGTAAAGAAAAAGCTATTCGCATCATAAAAAGGAAAGTGAGAACAAGAGACGACATATTCACAAGTGATGCGATGCCCCTCTTTTGTAATTACTTGTGGATAATCTCCTTTTTCCACATCCATAGCTGTTGTTTGTTCATAGACCTTTCCTCCCATCTCCACAAACTTTTCTAAAAGTGTTTTCAAATAAAGGAGGGGGTGGAATTGCGCTTGATTTTTCATTACAAGTGCAGATTGTACTGGAATAGGAATCGATAGAGATTGAACATAGTCACAAGGTATATTTAATTTTTGATAAGCTTCATATTCTTTCGATAAATTTCTTAAACCGTTATCAGTAGTTGTATACAAGTATGAATCTTCATTTGAAAAATTACAGTCGATTTTATATGTTTGCACAGTGTCATTTATGAATTGTAGAGCATGATTATTTGATTCATAGTAAAGCCTGGCTTTTTCCACACCGAAATGATTTATTAATTCATCGTAAATAAGATCATGTTGTGCTGTTACTTTTGCTGTTGTATGCCCAGTCGTTCCGTTTAAAATACGACCAGAATCAATTAAAACAACATCGATGCCTTCTTTTGCAAGTAAATAGGCAGTAGTAATACCTGTAATACCAGCACCGATAATAGCAACTTTTGTCTTTATATTTTCGGATAAACGAGGGAAAGTAGGAAACTGAGTAGATTCAATCCAATAAGATAGCGGCAGTTGTGGAAATGTATCACTTGTCATTGCGGAAACCTCCTGATTTTAGAACAATTTTCCTTTTAATATTTCCATAATATATGAAATTCATGTGTGTTGTTTTAGAAGTAGTCTATTTTTATTAAAAGAGGTTATAAATTATTTTAATATAATTAATTAGATGGGGCATTATGAAGTGGTAGGATTTATATAAAACTAAATTCAAGTGATTCTGTTTGTTGATTACATAGGGAGTTATTGAATGAGATAGAGTCTATGGCGTTTAAGAAAATGTCTATATATAGTGGGTAAATCCTTATGGAATCTATACATTTTCTTTAGTGAAATAAAGTATGATTATAAAAATATAACCACCTTTTATTACTAGGTCATAAAAGGTGTTGACAATATAGAAATTCTATTGTTATGATTCATCATGTGGAAAGGTTGATAGAGAGTAAAAAGAGAAATGTTTTTCATTGATAATAAAAGCGAAAAATAAGTGACGATAGAGTGAGTATATTTTCCTTATAATAGATGCTTTTTGGATCATCTAGTAAAATCAATCTGGAAGCAAGAATTGATATATGTAAGTTGCGCAAGGCGCGGCATAAGAAAGGAGCAAAAGGATGAAGGAGCTTCATACGTTTGGGTGGTATGCAGCACGTGTATCACCACATTTGCCGAAAAAAGCATTTAAACCAGTGCCTACTCGTTTATTTGGTGGACTGGCTTATTTGCTTGTGGCATTGGCGGGGTTAATATCGATTGGTGTATTTGAATTGAATGTGTGGGCGAATCTAGGAATTGCGATTGTTCTTGGATTATGTTTTGCTTCACTTGGATTTTTAGGGCATGAAATTTTACATGGAACTGTTGTAAGAAAGGCATGGCTTCGTGATTTCTTAGGCGCGATTGCATTTATGCCATTATCAACAGGACCAAAACTTTGGAGAAAGTGGCATAATGCAACTCATCATGTTCATACACAGCATGAAGAGAATGATCCAGATGCATGGCCGACACTTGAGAAGCTTAAAAAAAGTAAGTTTTTAAGTTGGGTATATCGTATGCCTCTTCATGTACGTTCATTCTTTAGTTTCCTGTCACTAACAATTCAATTTACATTGCATTCAACTCGAATGTTCTTTCATTTTATAAAAGAATTTAAGTCATCGAATCAAAAATCTGTATGGCTTCAACTTCTTTTGCCTTGGACAGTTTGGATTAGTTTATTATTTATTATGGGACCTGGAAAATGGTTATTTGCATATGTGATTCCGTTGTTAATTGCTAACTTTATTGTAATGGCATATATCGCAACAAATCACCGCTTAAATCCAATTGTTCCAGTAAATGATCCGTTAGCAAACTGTTTATCAGTAACAGTGCCGCGCTGGGTAGACGTTTTACATTTCAATTTCTCGTATCATACAGAACATCATCTGTTCCCTGCTATGAGCTCTAAATACTATCCGTTAGTAAAAGAGAAGATTAAAGAAATGTGGCCGGAACGTTATCACGAAATGCCGATGACAAAAGCATTGGCAGCACTTTGGAATACACCACGTGTGTATTATCACGGAAGTGAATTAGTTGATCCGCATAGAGAACATTTCTACGGTTCTTTAGGAAATGGATTAGACCCTCATAATATTTCATATCGTGAGGAACATATAGAAGAAAAAGAGAGTATTAAAAAAGTAAATCAGTAAAATTTGATATATTTTGCAGTGAAAAAGCAAGCCATCTCAGGCTTGCTTTTTTTTATAAAGAAACTTCTTTTTTATTCTTTGTATGGACTTGGATAGAGTTTGTCTCTTTGCGCTGTAATCGTTTTTCTAAAAGGTTAACAAAATAAGTAAATAGGAGAACGAGTACGAGATAATATAAACCAACGATTACATATGTATCTAATTGTTGGAAGTTACTTGCGGCAATTGATAAACCCGATCCCCATAATTCGGACAGTCCTACGTAAGCAACAAGTGAGGAATCTTTCAATCCAATAATAAATTGATTACCTAGAGGAGGAAGAGATAGACGAAATGCTTGTGGTAATATAATTCGGCGCATCGCCAAAGGGTAAGGCATGCCTAAAGAGCGAGCAGCTTCTAATTGTCCACGGTCAACGGATTGAATGGATCCACGGAAAATTTCGGTAATATATGCACCGTTATGAATTGCTAAAGCAATTGCTCCTGCCCAAAAAGGGGTGAACACAACAACAGATGTAATACCAAAATAGAGAATTGCGATTTGAACAATTAAAGGTGTACCACGAATAATGGCGATGTAGACATGAGCGATACTATTTAGAACTTTATTGTTAGAGATTCGAAAGAAAGCGAATAGTAATCCAATTAATGAGCCGAGTACTAGGGAAGTTAATGTTAATTGTAATGTGACAATAGTAGCTTTTAAGAGTGTGGGGTAGGTAGAGATAAAAATTTCAAACATGCGTTTCACCTCATAGTGTATAGATTTTAGTAGGGAATGAAATACCCCACATAAAAAGTGGGGCATGATTTATGGAATCTTTGAATAGTTAACTTACTTCGTTTTTGCCTCTTCTCCAAGAATATTACGACCAAACCATTTTTTACTAATCTTTTCGTACGTACCATCTTTAATGATTTCATCTAAAGCTTTATTTACTTTTTTAACCATTTCTTTATCATCTTTGCGAATAGCAATTCCCATTTCATCAAGATTTAATGGTTTTCCAGCTTCTTTTATATTTGATTTACCTTCTTTAATCATTCGAAGACCAACCATTTGATCAGTGATTACTGCGTCCACACGCCCAGGCTCTAAGTCCATAAGAGCGGTAATATCACTATCGTATTCTGTAATTTGATCTGTATGTTTTGAAACAAGAGTTTTAAAGGTACTAGCTTTTACAACACCAATTTTCTTTCCTTTCAAATCTTCTGGAGAAGAGATAGACGTATTCTTTTTAGCTACGAAAATCTGGGCACCAGAGCGATAATATGGGTTTGAGAAACTAACAGCTTTTAATCGTTCTTCTGTAATGGCCATACTTCCTAATATCGCATCATATTTTTTTGATTGTAGACCTTGAATTAGCGTTTCCCACGGATTTGTAATAGGAGCGGGTTTCATTCCCATCTTTTTCGCGAGCGCCTCACCTATTTCTACATCAAATCCGGCAAGTTTTCCGTCATTTTCTTTATAGTTAAAAGGTTTGTATAATCCACTCATCGCATAACGAAATTCCTTTTCACCATTTGATGAAGTAGTCGAGCTTTCCTTACTACAGGCTCCCAGTATGAATGATGTACATAGTGTAATACTCGCAACAATGGTTAATAGTTTTTTTTTCATAAGACCCCTCCTATATATTGATCATACGGATGGTTTTAAGTATGTTATCGAGATATTTTATTTGGACAATTAGTTGTGCACCGTATGAATGTATTTCTTTACGTTTGAAATAGAAGTTACATTATAAAACGTTACGTAAAAACTGTTTTACTCGTTCATGTGATGGAGCTGAAAAGAATTGCGCTGGCGGAGCATCCTCTACAATTTTTCCGTCATCCATAAAGATGACGCGATCAGCTACATCTCTTGCGAAATTCATTTCATGAGTAACAATCACCATTGTCATTCCTTCTTCAGCAAGTTCTTTCATAACTTGCAATACTTCTCCAACGAGTTCAGGGTCTAAGGCTGAGGTAGGTTCATCAAATAGCATAATTTTAGGATTCATAGCAAGAGCTCGTGCAATCGCAACGCGTTGTTTTTGACCACCTGAAAGTAGGTGAGGAGTTACATCCGCCTTATCTTGTAGGCCGACTTTTTGTAGGAGTTGATTCCCAACGTCCTTCGCGTCTGCTGTTTCCAATTTTTTTACGTGAATAGGTGCTTCTATGATGTTTTCTAGTGAGGTCATATGAGGAAAGAGGTTAAAGTGTTGAAAAACCATACCGACATTTTCACGGACTTTGTTTAAATTTGAATGCTTTGGATCAATTCGTTCACCTTGTAAGTGAATTTCACCTTCATCGTACATTTCTAAAAAGTTAAGACAACGAAGTAATGTACTTTTGCCGGAACCACTGGCACCGATTAAAACAACAACTTCTTTTTCTTTTACTTCTAAATCAATTCCTTTTAAAACATCAAGTGAGCCAAATGATTTTACTAGATTTCGAACTTGAATCATACAAAACCCCCAGTCAAAAATATATTTTACAAATGTTGCCCCTTATTTCTGTTATTAGTCATAAATTGTCAGAATCCTTTATTTTTTTCAGGGGATTTAATATTCAAAGAAATAATGATTTTTAAAATCACTATATCTTTCTATAACGAAAATATGGATAATAATATATAGGTAGTACTTATATTGCTTATAAGAAGGGGGAAAGAAGAGATGGGAAAAGAAAGAAAAACATTTTCCTTTGGCTTGCGTATACAGCTTATGTTATTTACTACAATTCTAGCTTTCATTACATATTCAACAAGTTTAATTTTCATTTACGTTATATATGATTATTTTCAAAGTTATGTAAGTCAAACTGTTTATAATATTATCGTTATGTTATTAGGTGTAGTATGGTCTGGAATTTTAGCGTATGGGGCAGCAATATTTTTAATTAAACCACTTCGAAAGTTGGAAGAAGCAGCAAGGAAAGCGGCTGAAGGTGATATTCGTGAAGATGTCCCATTGCCAAAGACCGATGATGAGATAAAATCTTTAAGTGTTGCATTTAATATGATGCTAGGGAACTTAAGGGGCATGGTAAAAAATATCGATACTACATTTTCGTATACAAATAATCAAGTTCAGCAAATTAGAAAACAAACAGGTGAAGCGACAAAGCAAGCACAAGGTGTGTCTGAAACCCTTGCGGAGATTTCTTCCGGTGCCGAGCAATCAGCAGCATCGATTCAAGCGATCGTTTCTACTGTTGATACAACGACTTCTATTGCAAATGAAGTAGAAGGAAAAGCAAAACAGTCTGACGAGTTGTCTTCAGAAATGGTTCAAGCTTTAGGACAAAGTACACGTGTCTTTACTTCTTTAATTCAAGGTATTCAAACATTGGCGAGAGAAAATGAAGATTCGATGGAAAATGTACAGAAATTAGAAGAGCGAATGAAACAAGTTGAACACATTGTTTCTGTTGTGAGTGAGATTGCTAGCCAAACAAATTTATTAGCACTCAACGCTTCTATTGAGGCAGCTCGTGCAGGAGAGCATGGAAGGGGCTTTGCGGTTGTAGCAGAAGAAGTACGTAAACTTGCTGATGAAAGTGATCATTCCGCAAGAAACATATCGCAGTTATTACGGAATATGCAAGATGAAGTACAGCAAGTCGCATTGAAAATGACAGAGCAGGTGAAGACAGCTAAAGAAGAGGCAAAACGCGGAGAAGCTACAGAATTAATTTTAAAAGAAATGTCATCAAGTGTTATGGAAGTAGCCGATGCAACTAAGCAAATTAGTAATTATATGAATGAACAAGTGAATCACATTTATCAAACAGGAGCACAAACAAAGGCTGTAGCAGCAATTGCGGAAGAAACGTCAGCTGGTTCACAAGAAGTGGCACGTGTGACGTTGCAACAGTCTAAAAATATGATAGCAATCGATCAATTATTAAAAGACTTAGAGAAACAATCAGCGGATTTAAAACAAACAATTGAACGGTTTTCAATGTAAAAGGGAAGAACAGAATGCTGTTCTTCCCTTTTTTTAGCTAGATTTAATATCTACAGTTAAAAAGTATAAACTATGAACGTTTCCGCAACATTCTTTTCTGTCCCTTTCGGATGAAAATTATAGCGAGCTATAATATTAAAAGGGGTGTCTTTTATGAAAAAAGAAAAAAGACAACGATTAATTAAACAATTTGTAAAGGAGTATGAAATAGAGAAGCAAGAAAGATTAGTAGAATTGTTAGCAAAAAAAGATGTATTAGTAACACAAGCTACAGTTTCTCGAGATATTCGTGAGTTAAATTTAACGAAGGTACCTTCTCAAGAAGGATTAATGATATATAAATTTTTCTCAGAAGAGCATTTACAAACTGATATAAAGTTAAAGAAAAAATTACGAGAGGTTGTTGTAAAAATTGATTGTGTAGATCAATTAATGGTTATTAAAACATTACCCGGTAATGCACATGTTATTGGTGTTTTGTTTGATGAGCTAGATTGGAAAGAAAAAATAGGATGTGTATGTGGAAATGATACATGCCTTATCATTTCTCAGTCAAAATCAGATAGGGAGATTTTAGAAGAAAGGTTAAATTTAATTATTTAGATGCAAAATCCTGTTTTTAATAAAAATTAAAAACAGGATTTTTGTTTAAATACGGAAGTTAAATATTCAACATATATGCGTAATATATGTGTTTTTTTATTGAAAAATCGGGATGAAGTGTTATAAAAATACAAATTCATATGATTTTAAAAAAATAACTTGTTTAATATTTCACAATGATAATGTGGATGCTTTCACAAAGATGAAGGCGCGTAGCATTTATTATGTACTTGTAAGACATCAAACATATTTAAAAGGAGGTACAACAAATGAAGCATCCGATACATGTTACTTCAGAGATTGGGGAATTACAAACAGTTTTATTAAAACGACCTGGTAAAGAAGTGGAAAACTTAACGCCAGATTATTTGCAACAATTATTATTTGACGATATTCCATACTTACCAATTATTCAAAAAGAGCATGATTATTTTGCACAAACATTACGCAATCGGGGTGTTGAAGTTCTTTATTTAGAAAAACTAGCTGCTGAGGCATTAGTAGATAAAAAACTTCGAGAAGAATTTGTTGATCGTATTTTAGAAGAAGGACAGGCTGACGTAAATGTTGCACATCAAACTTTAAAAGAATATTTACTTTCCTTTTCAAATGAAGAATTAATTCAAAAAATTATGGGTGGTGTACGGAAAAACGAGATTGAAACAAGTAAGAAGACACATTTATATGAATTAATGGAAGATCATTATCCGTTTTACTTAGACCCAATGCCTAATTTATATTTTACTCGTGATCCAGCAGCTAGCGTGGGCGATGGATTAACGATAAATAAGATGAGAGAACCGGCGCGTAGACGTGAATCATTATTCATGGAGTACATCATTAAATATCATCCAAGATTTGCAAATCACAATGTGCCAATTTGGCTAGATCGTGATTATAAGTTTCCAATTGAAGGTGGCGATGAGCTAATTTTAAATGAAGAAACAATTGCAATTGGAGTATCTGCCCGTACGTCAGCTAAAGCAATTGAACGTTTAGCTAAAAATCTTTTTAGTCGACAAAATAAAATTAAGAAAGTGTTAGCAATAGAAATTCCAAAATGCCGAGCATTTATGCATTTAGATACAGTGTTTACAATGGTTGATTATGACAAGTTTACAATTCACCCAGCCATTCAAGGGCCAAAAGGAAATATGAATATTTATATTTTAGAAAAAGGTCCAGATGTGGAAACTCTTAAAATTACACATCGCACTTCTTTAATGGAAGCATTAAAAGAGGTATTAGGTTTAAGTGAATTAGTTCTTATTCCTTGTGGAGGAGGAGATGCAATTGCTTCCGCTCGTGAACAATGGAATGATGGTTCTAATACATTAGCAATTGCGCCAGGTGTAGTTGTTACATATGATCGCAACTATGTATCCAATACGTTATTGCGGGAACATGGTATAGAAGTCATTGAGGTGCTAAGTTCGGAATTATCTCGTGGGCGTGGGGGTCCACGTTGCATGAGTATGCCAATTGTTCGTAAAGATATTTAGTATAAATAACGGAGAAAGTAGGGATGAAGTATGTTAATGACTAGACCAAATTTAAAAGGAAGAAGTTTTCTAGCTGAAAAAGATTTTACACAAGAAGAATTATTATATTTTCTAGATTTAGCAGCAGAATTAAAAGAGAAAAAGAAAAACGGTGTCTCACATCATTATTTAGAAGGTAAAAATGTAGCGCTATTATTTGAAAAAACCTCTACTCGTACGCGATGTGCATTTACAGTAGCATGTACAGATTTAGGTGCGAACCCTGAATATTTAGGGAAAGGTGATATTCAGCTTGGAAAAAAAGAATCCGTAGAGGATACAGCAAAAGTGTTAGGACGTATGTTTGACGGAATTGAGTTTCGTGGATTTAATCATGAAACTGTAGAATCTTTAGCACAAAATTCTGGTGTACCGGTTTGGAATGGATTAACAGATATGTGGCATCCAACACAAACACTTGCAGATTTATTAACAATTAGAGAACATGTAGGGAAATTAAAAAATGTGAAGCTTGTTTACGTTGGAGATGGACGAAATAATGTTGCTAATAGCTTACTAGTTGGTGGAGCGATTGTTGGAATGGATGTACGTATTTGTACACCGGAATCTTTATGGCCAGAGCAAGAAGTAATTGATTTAGCAAAAAAATATAATGAACAGGTAATGATAACAAGTAATGTGGAAGAAGCTGTTGCAAATGCAGATGTAATTTATACAGATGTATGGGTGTCTATGGGAGAAGAAGAAAAATTTGCTGAACGTGTCGAGTTATTGAAACCTTATCAAGTAAATATGAAAATGATTAAAGAAACAGGGAATGAAAACGTGATTTTCTTACATTGTTTACCCGCATTCCATGATGTTGAAACGATGTATGGTGAGGAAGTTTATGAGAAATATGGGCTGAGAGAAATGGAGGTAACTGACGAAGTATTCCGCAGTAAACATTCAAAAGTATTTGATCAGGCTGAAAATAGAATGCATACAATTAAAGCGGTTATGGCAGCTACTTTAGGAAACATGGAGTAAAGAAGAAAGGGGGTCTTCCTTTCTTCTTTCTCCTCCTTTAGACACTATCATTCACTATTGCTTTCGTATTGTTATTGCAATTAAAGAGAGGTGAGTGGAATGGGTGAAGATAAGAAATTAGGGTTGTTTACATTAACGGCGCTTGTAGTGGGGTCTATGATTGGCGGTGGAGCATTTAATTTAGCAAGTGATATGGCAAAAGGTGCTGGTGCTGGAGCCATTATTATTGGTTGGGTTATAACAGGAATTGGGATGATTGCGCTTGGATTATCTTTTCAAAATCTAACTGTAAAACGGCCAGATTTAGATGGTGGTATTTTTAGTTATGCAAAAGCAGGATTTGGGAATTTTATGGGATTTAATAGTGCGTGGGGATATTGGCTATCTGCCTGGCTTGGTAATGTAGCTTACGGCACATTATTGTTTTCTTCATTAGGGTATTTCTTCCCAATCTTTGAGGGCGGTCAAAATGTAGCATCCATTATTGGTGCAAGCGTATTATTATGGTGTGTTCACATGTTAATTTTACGTGGAGTTCAATCAGCAGCACTTGTGAATTTAGTAACTACAATCGCAAAATTAGTACCTGTATTTGTATTTATTGTTATAGGAATCTTCGCGTTTCATATTGATACGTTCCTAGATGGATTTTGGGGACAAACTGGTTCTTTTTCATGGGGAGCAGTTGGCAGCCAAGTTAAAAGTACAATGCTTGTAACTTTATGGGTGTTCATTGGGGTAGAAGGGGCTGTTGTTTTATCAAGTCGAGCAAAAAATAGAAGTGATGTAGGGAAAGCAACGGTTATTGGCTTAATTGGTACACTCATCATTTACATTTTAATTACATTACTGTCTCTTGGACTTATGCAGCAAGCAGATATTGCTAATTTAAAAAATCCGTCTATGGCTTATTTATTTGAAAGTGTTGTTGGAAAATGGGGTGCTATCTTTATTAATTTAGGTTTAGTTATCTCTGTATTAGGTGCTTGGTTAGGTTGGACTTTACTCGCATCTGAAATTCCGTATTTGGCGGCTAAAGACGGAGTATTTCCAAAATGGTTTGCAAAAGAAAATAAAAATAAAGCTCCAATAAATTCATTATGGATAACAAATGGCTTAATTCAAATGTTCTTATTAACATTCGTCGTTTCCGATCAGGCGTATAACTTTGCATTCTCATTAGCATCTTCAGCTATTTTAATCCCATATGCTTTTTCAGCATTTTATCAACTGAAGCATAGCTTAAAGTCTGAAGAAGCGGATCGAAATAAAAATATAATAATTGGTTTGATAGCAAGTATGTACGGTGTGTGGTTAGTTTATGCAGCTGGTTTAGAGTATTTATTATTAACAATGACTTTATATGCGCCAGGTATTTTTATTTTTTACAATGTTCAAAGGCAAAAGAGTTCGAAGCAAATATTTACTCGAGTGGAATTAGCATCATCGGTAGCAATTGGTGCTTTAGCATTCTTTGCGATTTATGGATTAATTACAGGCAGTATTACTTTATAAAGCGTTGTGAAATCGAAATCAACTGGAGGGCTGAAATATGGCACGAAGAAAAATTGTAGTTGCACTAGGGGGAAATGCGATACAGTCTGGAAAAGCTACTGCGGGAGCACAGCAAGAAGCGTTAGAAAAAACAGCGGAACAACTTGTGAAAATAATGGAAAATGATGTAGATATAGTAATTGCGCATGGAAATGGTCCACAAGTGGGAAATATTTTATTACAGCAAAAAGCTGCAGAAACGGAAAAGACACCTGCAATGCCATTAGATACTTGTGGTGCAATGAGCCAAGGGATGATTGGATATTGGATGGAAAATGCGATTGAAAAGGCATTGAAAAAAAGGAATATAAAAAAAGACGTAGCAACGGTTATAACACGCGTTGTCGTGGATGAAAAAGATGAGGCATTTAAAAATCCAACTAAACCAATTGGTCCTTTTTATACAGAAGAAGAGGCCAGAAGATTAATGGAAGAAACAAAAGCAGTGTTTAAAGAAGATGCTGGCAGAGGGTGGAGACGTGTTGTTCCATCACCGAAGCCTGTAAGTATTCATGAACATAAAGTAATTAATTCTTTAGTTGAGGATGGAAATATAGTGATAGCTGTTGGTGGTGGTGGAATTCCAGTAATTGATTCTGAAGAAGGGTTAAAAGGAACTGAAGCGGTTATCGATAAAGATTTCGCTGCGCAGAAATTAGCTGAATTAGTAGATGCCGATACGCTCGTAATTTTAACTGCAGTTGATCATGTGTATGTAAATTATAATCAACTGAATCAAAAGAAATTAGAGCATGTCACAGTGAATCAATTAGAAGAATACATGGAAGAACAACAATTTGCTGCGGGAAGTATGCTTCCAAAAATTGAAGCTGCTATTAATTTTGTTAATACAAATCCAAAAAGAAAAACAATTATTACGTCTTTAGAAAAAGTATATGAAGCACTAGAAGAAAAAGCTGGTACTATTATTTCTAAACAGAATGTATGCATGTATGTTTAAATAATTATGTACGCTATTTATTAGTAAAAAAGAATGGAGTTAGTAACTTCATTCTTTTTATGTATTAATATTTTTTGTACTCATTGTTCATAAAGTTTTCATGATGAAATCTGAATATATAAGTTAATTATGATAAAATTAAATTTGAATACGCTTTCTTGATTTTTCGCTCCAACATACAGCAAGAGAGAGGGAATCTTATGAATAGACGGAACGTAGTTAAAGATTTAAAGCAATTTGAATTATTTGCTCATTTAACAGAAAAGAAATTGAAAGGTTTGACGGAGTTTGTCTATTGGCGAACTTATAAAAAGGGTCAATTTTTATTTTTAGAAGGGGATTCAAGAGAAAGAATTTACTTCATGTTAGATGGTTTTGTAAAGTTAGAGCGGGTAAATCAAAGTGGAAATTTATTATATGATGACTATGTAAAGCGGTATTCTATTTTTCCTTATGGTGGTATGTTTACAGACAGAGGATATAACTATACGGCAGAAGCGATGACAGATGTAGAGGTATATTATATTCCGACAGTAATTTTTGAAGATATGGTGAAATCTAGTAGGACGCAATTAATGTACGTTGTTCAGCAATTATCATCAATATTAAAACTAAACGAAAATCGAGTGCAAAACATTACAATTCCTAATGCACAAGATCGAGTCATTCAAACATTAAATTATTTAATGCAAGATTTAGGAGAACAGAGTGGCGAAACGATTGTAATTTCATGCCCACTTACAACAATTGAAATATCGAAAATATCTGGTACGTCTCGAGAGACGGTTAGCGGCGTATTAAAACAATTAAAAAACGATAGTATTGTTACAATTCTGGATAAAAAAATTACAATACATAATCCAACATATTTTGAGGAAATCTCTATGTGAAAATTGCATATGGATTTTCTAATTCATACTGTATATTAATAAAGTTCTTTATATATTTATAAGGAGCTTTTTTACGTTATCCTCTATAAAAAGATTGTATAGCATGGTAATAATAGCTAAAATCGATAATAAAAAAGTAAGGGGAAGGAGAGAAAGAATGGTCCGAATTGAGTATGATCGATTAGTAGCTATTTGTTACAGTATAGGGGTTTTGTTATTATTAAAAATTCCAAACGATAATGAATTAATTGGGGAAAAACTATTCAATTTCTTTAATGTTCCGGTATATACATATACTTATATGGATTATAAAGTCTCAAATATAGTAATCGTTTCTTTCATACTACATGTAATAGCATTTATATTATTTGTAAAATGGTTAGTAAAAAAGAAAGCTAGTACATTTAGAACAATGAATAAGATAAAAGTAGTAGGCATTAGTATTTTGATTTTAATGATGCCTTTTATGCTAAATAACATCCTCCAGACATTGAATAAAACATGGTACTACGCAGGAAAAACAGGGGTAGAGGCGATAGAATATAAAAAAGAAGATAGTCAATGTAGAATGGAGAAAAATGGGGGGGATATTGAACAAAAGTGCATTGTTACTTTAAAAAATTATCGTAATCATTCACAAGCATTAAAAATTGTTTTATATGATAATGCAACAGAGACTTCCAAAAGTTATCCAGTACCGAAACCAGTCTATTTACAAAAACATGAGACAAAGCAATTCGAATTTCAAATTCCTGTTGCTTATAATACCGGTATTGAGAAAGATAAAGTACCAAATATAAAATTACATTCATTGCATAAAAATGATGAGAAATACAATTAATCCGTAATTGAAAGGTTATGAGTAGGAGCAATAATTTGAAACGATATAGAAAATCAACTTGAATCATCCAACATGCTGCGAGGTAACGGCATATTGGATGATTTTTTATTTTATCCCCTTTTTTACGTATGAAAGGGTGGGATACTTTGTTGAAAACGAAAAACATTGCAAGGATCATATATGGTTTTCACTTTACGTAATCTTTGAAAGTTAGAACCATAGTAACTAGTTTGCCAATTTTTAATGTCGATATCGGGCCAATTGACATAATCACCTAGCGTATAAGGATCTAAGTTTTCTCTTAAATCTTTAACCCAGCGTATATTTCGATTTTCTTCATCATCGCATTTCCAAGAGGTAATGTATTCTTGCGCAATAATTGCTTTGCGATGGAAATAAGCTGTTTCAGTAGGCGAAATATTTTCCACAGCACCTACGAGCGATTGGTGCCAAATACTCGCATCTTTATTTGGTGCATGAGAAAGAAAATATTGCATAATCTGAATGCCTTTAAGAGGGATAGGTTTATATACGTAGGAACCGGAGCGCTTGAAGTTTTCAGGGATGTTGCCACTGTTAAAAAATTCAATAGCCTTTATATAAGGAACTTCATCTATAAAGAGAGAGGGGGTACCAGTTTCAAGAAGAGGTGATAATAAGGAATGGAGTTCAGAGGGAGAGCCAACAAACTCACCTTGTGCCTCAACTTTATTTTGTCGCTTTGCGAATAATTCAATTGATGAAGTGAGACGTTCGTCTATATAAGGCGCCCAGTTTTGCCAAGCTTGAAATGCAGCGATAAAATCTTCCCATTCCCATGTGATGGAGAAGATTGATACATTTTTTATAGGATGTACTCGAAAAGTTAAAGAAGTAACAATTCCGAAGTTTCCACCACCACCGCCGCGGCACGCCCAAAACAAGTTAGGGTTTTCTTGTTCGTTTGCACGAATGATTTTTGCGCTCAATTTACCGCATGCTTGTACCATTTCAACTTCTACTAATTGATCACATGTTAATCCAAATAAGCGTGAAAGCATACCGATACCACCACCAAGTGTTAATCCAACAATTCCAACACTTGCACTTGTACCAGCCGGTATTGTAACACCATAATTCCAAAGCTCTTTATAAACCGTGCCAAGATTTGCACCAGCTTCAATTGTTACTGTTAATTTATTTGTATTAACAGTAATGCGATGCATTTCACTCACATCAATAATAAGTCCTCTATTTAAAAGAGAAAAATTTTCATAGCTATGACGTCCGCTTCTTAAGCGAAATGGTATATGACGTTCACGTGCCCATTTTAAGGCATTACACACATCATTTTTATTTTGGCAAAAAACAATAATACAAGGGAGTTTTGGAATACTTAAATTTAAATTCATTCGGGCTACGTCATAGTCAGGATCTGAGGGAACAACGATACGACCTGTTAATTTTGTTTGTTTCAATTTATCACTCCTTTCTAAAATAAGCAGTGCTTTTTATTAATATATGAAAAGCGTATGTAACGTGCGTGGACAAGAGCAGGTAAGGAATGAGATTTACCTTTGCGAGAAATAAATAAAGTGAAACTTTAATCAGTGGGAGTTTTGTTCCTCCCCCACTGATTATTAGCCTTCACCAATCGGACTTTAACGGGCAGCCCGATCCCCACCGAACTTCTTTACTTTCGCTGAATTTTGAGGTGGGGTTCTTACTGCCCGGCCAATAGCGGGATAAAGCATAAGAATAAGGAATCTACATAGAGTTCAATGAAAACAGTTGCAAACTATTCATATTTTGTTATGATAGTGTTACGAAAACGTTTGCATAAAATTCCGATGGGATGCAAAAGGAGAGAATGACTATGAATAAGACATGGTGGAAAGAAGCAGTTGCTTATCAAATTTATCCACGAAGCTTTATGGATTCAAATGGTGATGGTATTGGAGATTTACAAGGTATTATTGCAAAGCTGGATTATTTAAAAGATTTAGGTATAGATGTAATTTGGATTTGTCCAATGTATAAGTCTCCCAATGATGATAATGGTTATGATATTAGTGATTATCAAGATATTATGGATGAGTTTGGTACAATGGCGGATTTTGATGCTTTATTAGATGAAGTTCATAAGCGTGACATGAAGCTTATTATTGATTTAGTTATTAATCATACAAGTGATGAACATCCATGGTTTATTGAATCTCGTTCATCTAAAGACAATCCGAAGCGTGATTGGTACATTTGGCATGATGGTAAAGATGGTGCGGAACCAAACAACTGGGAAAGTATTTTTAATGGTTCGGCATGGGAATATGATGAAGTAACAGAACAATATTATTTACATTTATTCTCACGTAAACAACCAGATTTAAACTGGGAGAATAAAGAAGTTCGTGAAGTGTTATACGATACAGTTAATTGGTGGCTTGATAAGGGAATTGATGGTTTCCGTGTTGATGCAATTAGCCATATTAAAAAAGAAGATGGCTTCAACGATATGCCAAATCCAAAAGGATTAAAATATGTACCATCTTTTGATAAACATATGAATGTGGATGGTATTCAACCTTTATTAGAAGAGTTAAAAGAAAATACATTTTCTAAGTACGATATTATGACTGTTGGTGAAGCGAATGGCGTTAAGATTGAAGATGCTGAGCTTTGGGTTGGAGAAGAGCAAGGTAAATTCAATATGGTATTCCAGTTTGAACATTTAAGCTTATGGGATGCAGAAAAGAAGAAAGACCTTGATGTTGTAGGATTGAAAAAGGTATTAACGAAATGGCAAAAAGGATTAGAGAATAAAGGATGGAATGCTTTATATATCGAGAATCACGATAAGCCACGTATCGTTTCAACGTGGGGAGATGATAAACAATATTGGCGTGAAAGTGCAACAGCTCTAGGAGCGATGTATTTCTTTATGCACGGTACACCGTTTATTTATCAAGGACAAGAAATTGGTATGACAAATGTTCAGTTACCAAATATTGAAGATTACGATGATGTAGCAATTAAAAATTTATATCGAGAGAAAATTGCAGAAGGCGTATCACATCAAGATATGATGGAAATTATATGGGCCTCTTGCCGTGATAATTCACGTACACCTATGCAGTGGAACGATGAGATGAATGCTGGTTTCACAACAAATGCACCTTGGTTTGGCATGAATCCAAATTACGAAGAAATTAATGTTGAAAAGCAAAAAAATGACGAAAAGTCTATTTTCAATTTCTATAAGACAATGATTGCCTTGAAAAAAGAGCACGATGTATTGAATTATGGTACGTACGATTTACTTTTAGAGGACGATCCACAAATTTATGCATATACACGTACGTTACAGGATGAAAAAGTCATTGTAATTAGTAATATCTCAAAAGAGGAAGCTGTGTATAATGAGCCTTTATTCGCACTAGAACGCAAACGTTTGCTTTTAAATAACTATGAAGTTGCGGAACATGAACAATTAACTACAATCACGTTAAAACCTTATGAAACAAGGGTTTATCGCATTTCATAATAAAAAAGGATGCTCCTTGAGCATCTTTTTTTATGAAAAAAAATAAATTTCTATTGCAATGTGAAAACGCTTTTATTAAAATAGATTTATGAAAACGGTTGCGTAACAAAAAAAGATAAAGCAATATGAGGAATCGTTTTCATAAGAGAAACAGAAATTATAATTTAAATCATTATGTTGTTATAAATAAAGGGGAGGAAGAACAGATGAAAATTACGTCTTTTGATTTTTGGCAAAAGTTCGGGAAAGCATTATTAGTTGTTGTAGCTGTAATGCCAGCAGCTGGTTTAATGATTTCCATCGGTAAGCTAATTGGAATGTCTGCTGGGGATATTAACGCAGTTCATACTATTGCTCGTGTAATGGAAGACATCGGTTGGGCAATTATTACAAATTTACACATTTTATTTGCAGTAGCAATTGGGGGATCTTGGGCGAAGGATCGCGCAGGTGGTGCATTTGCAGCACTATTAGCATTCGTCTTAACAAATCGAATTACAGGAGCAATATTTGGCGTAAACGCTCAAATGTTAGCGGATTCAAAAGCGACAGTTTCTTCAGTATTAGCAGGAGATTTAGTTGTAAAAGATTACTTTACTTCTGTACTTGGTGCACCAGCATTAAACATGGGAGTTTTCGTAGGTATTATCACAGGTTTCTTAGGAGCTACTTTATATAACAAATACTATAACTATAATAAACTGCCACAGGCATTAGCATTCTTTAATGGAAAACGATTCGTACCATTCGTTGTAATTGTTTGGTCTACAGTCACTGCGATTGTATTATCACTTTTATGGCCATTTATCCAAAGTGGATTAAATGAATTTGGTCGCTGGATTGCAGCATCTAAAGATAGTGCGCCAGTTGTTGCGCCATTTGTATATGGAACGTTAGAACGTTTATTATTACCATTCGGATTACATCATATGTTAACGATTCCGATGAATTACACAGAGCTAGGCGGAACATATACGATGTTAACTGGCTCAAAAGTTGGACAAATTGTAGCAGGACAAGATCCATTATGGCTTGCATGGATTACAGACTTAAATAATTTATTAGCAAGTGGAGATACGAAAGCATATAACGATTTATTAAATAACGTTGTACCAGCTCGTTTCAAAGCTGGACAAGTTATCGGCTCAACAGCAGCGTTAATGGGAATTGCTTTTGCGATGTTCCGTAATGTTGATAAAGAAAAACGTGCAAAATATAAACCAATGTTCTTATCAGCAGCATTAGCAGTATTTTTAACAGGTGTAACAGAACCAATTGAATTCATGTTCATGTTTATTGCACCAGTACTATATGTTGTATATGCTATTACAACAGGACTTGCATTTGCATTAGCAGATTTAATCAACTTACGTGTTCACGCATTTGGATTTATTGAGTTAATTACTCGTACACCGATGATGGTTAATGCAGGACTAACAAGAGATTTAATCAATTTCGTTATCGTTTCATTAGTATTCTTCGGTCTTAACTTTACATTATTCAATTTCTTAATTAAAAAGTTCAATTTACCAACACCAGGACGTGCAGGTAACTATATTGATAATGAAGATGAGTCATCAGAAGGAACAGGAAATGTACAAGATGGTTCATTAGCAACAAAAGTTATTGATTTATTAGGTGGAAAAGAAAATATTGCTGACGTAGATGCTTGTATGACGCGTTTACGTGTAACAGTAAAAGATTTAGATGTTGTTGCACCAGAAGCGCAGTGGAAACAAAATGGTGCTTTAGGACTAATCGTAAAAGATAAAGGTGTACAAGCAGTATATGGTCCGAAAGCTGACGTATTAAAGTCAGACATTCAAGATATGTTAGGTGCGTAATAATATGAAATTGCTAACTTTAAACTGTCACTCTTGGCAAGAAGAGAATCAAATGGAAAAGATAAAATATCTTGCTAAAGTCATTCAAGAAGAAGAATACGATGTCATCGCATTGCAAGAAGTCAGTCAGTCGATACAAGCTGAAAATGTATGCGGTAACAAGAAAAAAGATAATTTTGGACTTTTACTATTAGAAGAGTTAAAAGCGTTACATGTAAAAGATTACAATATTACTTGGGATTTCTCTCATATTGGTTATGATGTGTACGAAGAAGGATTAGCGATTATAACAAAGCATACTATTATAAAAGAAGATACGTTCTTTATATCAGAAAATAAAGATACAACGTATTGGAAAACACGTAAAATTGTAAGTGCAACAATTGCTTATAATGGTAAGGATATAACGTTTTATTCTTGCCATCTAGGTTGGTGGAATGATGAAGAAGAATCATTCCAAGGTCAAGTCGATCGTTTGATGGAGCGTGTAGATAGCAATGAGCTTTCCTTCTTAATGGGGGATTTTAATAATAATGCTCGTTTGCAGGGTGAAGGTTATGAATATTTGATGCAAAAAGGTTTGTACGACACATACGAACTAGCGATAGAGAAGGATGAAGGAACAACTGTCCAAGGCGAGATTGCTGGTTGGGATGAAAATAAACATAATTTGCGAATCGATTTAATAGTGTGTAACCAAAGTAAAAGAGTTCGTTCTTCAAAAGTTATTTTTAATGGTACAAACCGAAATGTAATTTCAGATCATTTCGGTGTAGAGGTTCAATTAGATATATAATAGAAGAAATCCTCACAGGTAATAAAAGCTGTGAGGATTTTTTTTAGGAATACAAGTATTTCCAAGAGAAAATACTTGTATTTTTTATGACATTTCCTATATATTTGTTATTATTGAATGTAAAACTAATTTGGTCATTTTGTATGCATACTTTTTTTACTTCGTTATATAATGAAGTAAGTGAAATATTTAATGGAAAAAATAGTGTGTTTTCGTTTAATCCACGATGTAGAAAGTGATATAATTGCAAAATGTATGTATCATTTTCTAAAGAAGGAAAAATATATAATTAGGTGATAACTTCTATGAAACAAATTTGGCGTATTTATAAGACAGATTTACGGAATGTAGCTAAACATTGGGCTGCAATTGTTATTGTTTTAGGGTTAATGATTTTACCATCGTTATATGCATGGTTTAACATTAAAGCTTCTTGGGATCCATATGGAAATACAAAAGAAGTTCCCATTGCAGTTTCTAACCAAGATGCAGGCTCTAATTTAAGAGGGAAAGATATCAATATCGGGGACGAGATTGTAGATTCTCTTAAGAAAAACAAAAATCTTGGCTGGAAATTTGTAGATGAAAAACAAGCAATTTACGGAGTTGAGCGTGGGGATTATTATGCGAGCATTACGATTCCGAAAGACTTCTCTGAAAAAATTGCAACTGTTCTGGATGAAAATCCAAAGAAACCAGAACTGGATTACTATGTGAATGAAAAAGTAAATGCGATTGCACCGAAAATTACAGCAAAAGGTGCATCAGGTATTACAGAAGAAATTAGTAAAAACTTTGTTAAAACAGCAAACGGTGAGATTTTTAAAATTTTCAATGACCTTGGAATCGATTTAGAAACAAACTTACCAAGCATCGAGAAAGTAAAAGATCTTGTATTTAAGTTAGAAGCGCAGTTCCCAGAAATGAATACACTTATGGATAAGGCGTTAGATGATGCGACTCGAGCAGAAGATGTTGTGAAAGTAGCACAAAAAGAGTTACCGGTTGTAGAAAGTGTTATTAATGATGGGCAAGAAGCGTTAGGGAATTTAGATAAGTTCTTTGCAAACAACGATCAAACATTGCAAAATGCTCCTGGGACGATACGAAATCATTTAACAACGGCTAAAGATGTAATGGACAAAGCAAATACGTTTACGAACTTTTTAATGAATCCAGGGATAGACCTTTCTGGTATGAAGGGATTACCTGAGTTTCCAGCGCGTCCGGACCTTTCAAAGTTGAATGATGAAGGTTATAAAAATATTGCAAGAAATATTAATCAAACAGTGAATAATGTTTTGAACTCGGCACGTGCAGGAACAACATACGGGAAAAGTGTTGTAAACGGATTGCAAAATGGTCAGTTTGATCCAGAAAAGGCAAAGCAAGATCTTAATGCGGTTTCTGAAAATCTTCAAGGTCGTACAGATAGTGTTGCATACCTTATTAATGTATTTACTGAACTTCAAAAATCGGCTACGACTGATTTTGGTCAAAGCTTTTTCCAAGGGCGAGTGGATCGCTTAACTAAGCTGAAAAGCGGTATGGAAAATGCAAACAACGGTATTAAAGATATTGTAAATGTTATTGGTACAGGACAAGAAGTAAAGAAAGATGTAACAGATGCAGCAAATCAAAAATTAGATGCAGCAAATGGATTAATTGATCAAGCGGAAAAAGATTATAATGAAACATTTGTAGCAGATTATAAAAAAGCAGTTAGCACAGTTGATCAAGCGAAAGCTGATGCAAATGGAGCATACGATACTGTGAAAAATGAATATGATAAGGCAAAAAATACTTTTGAAGGTATTATAGCAGACGTAAATAATAGAGGTGTTAATGGATTAGATAGCACAAAAGTATATTTAAACGATTTAAATGGTCAATTACAAGCTACTAAGAATCTAATTGGTGATGCGATTCCGGTTCTAGAAAGCACAAATAAGGTATTAGCAGATGTAAATAGTGACAAAAACCTTAATAATGGAATTGCAAAATTGAATAAAGCACAAAATGCTGTTCAAAAAGGTATAGATGCAACAAATAAGGCAACTACATTAATTAACAATGGACAGAAGCCTACAAAAGAGGTTGTAGAAAGTATTAATGAAGCAACTAAAAATGCCTCAGCTCAATTAGGAGATTTCTTAGCAACATATGATTCAGAAATCGTTCCAAACTTTAATACAGCAATTGAACGTACGAAACGTATGTCTAAAAACACAACTCAAATTTTAAGCGAAGCAGACAAAAAGCTTCCAGATGTTAAAAAATTACTAGAAGATTCATCAAAAGGCTTAGTAGACGGTAGAAAGAAATTAGCAGACATTAAAGCCGAAATGCCGGAGACTGAGAAAAAGATTAAAGAATTAGCAGATAAAATTCGTGATTTTGAATCTGAAGAAGATTTAAAAGACATCATACGCCTATTGAAAAATGATGTTGAAAAGCAAAGTGATTACTTTGCAAATCCAGTAAATTTAAAAGAGAATAAATTATTTGCGATGCCGAACTACGGTTCAGCGATGTCACCATTCTATACAGTGCTTGCATTATGGGTAGGCGCATTATTAATGGTTTCATTATTAACAGTAGAAGTACATGAAGAGGGCGCAAATTATAAGAGCCATGAAGTTTACTTCGGACGTTTATTAACATTCTTAACGATAGGTCTTTCACAAGCGTTTATCGTATCAATGGGAGATATATTCTTACTCGGTACGTACGTAGTCGATAAATTCTGGTTTGTGTTATTTAGTTTATTTATTGGTGGAGTCTTCGTTTGTATCGTATACTCACTCGTTTCTATTTTCGGAAACGTTGGGAAATCGATGGCGATCATTTTACTTGTACTGCAAGTAGCAGGGTCGGGCGGAACATTCCCAATTCAAATGACACCGGCGTTCTTCCAAGCACTTTATCCGTTCTTACCATTCACGTATGCAATTAGTGCAATTCGTGAAACAGTGGGTGGAATGCTTTGGGATATCGTAACGAGAGATTTACTTGTACTAAGTGCTTTCGTAGTAGTTATGATTGTTGCTGCATTATTACTGAAAACACCAATTAATAAATCAAGTGAAAAATTCGTTGAGAATGCAAAAGGAAGTAAAATCATTCACTAAAAAAAGGTTCCTACCTCCGGTAGGAACCTTTTTGTTTAATCAAATTTTAATTTCTTTAATGCTTCTGCGAACGGGTTATTTAATGGTTCTTCTTCTTTGTTCTGTTGTTTCATATATTTTTGAACGTCACGCTTATCAGCTTTGTTTCCAGAGTCTTTTTTACGTCGCTCCTGGAATGTCGATAATTTTTCGCGATAGCCACATTTACATGCAAAGATTTGACCTTCACCCTCACCACGTAGTTCTAGTTTCTTCTTACATTGTGGACAACGAGCGTTTGTTGTACGAGATACATTTTTACGATGACCACATTCACGGTCTTGGCAAACGAGCATTTTTCCTTTTTTGCCGTTTACTTCTAGCATTGGTTTACCACAGTCTGGACAAGACTTCGTTGAAATGTTGTCATGTTTATATTTTTTATCACTTGATTTAATTTCAGAAACAATTTCTTTCGTATAGTTCTTCATTTCAGAAATGAAGACTTCTTTTTTCAGTTTACCCTTTGCGATAGCCTCAAGTTTTTGTTCCCATTCACCAGTTAGTGTAGGAGATTTTAACTCTTCTGGTACTAAATCAAGTAACTGACGGCCTTTTGATGTAATGTGAATATCTTTACCACGCTTTTCAAGTAAAAATGAATTGAAGAGTTTGTCGATAATATCTGCACGTGTCGCTACAGTGCCTAATCCACCAGTCGATTTTAACGTATCAGCAAGTTGTTTATTTTGCGTATCCATATATTTTGTAGGATTCTCCATTGCTGAAAGTAAAGTCGCTTCATTAAATCGTGCAGGAGGCTTTGTTTGACCTGATGTTTGCATAATTAACTTTACAGCTAATGTATCACCTTTTTCAATGTGAGGTAGAAGCTGCTCTTTTACGTCATCAGTTACATCATCGTCTTCAAAGCGATTTTCGTATACTTCTTTCCAACCAGCGTGTAAAACCGTTTTTCCGCGTGCAATGAATGTTTCATTACCAACTTTTGTGCGTAACGTTAGTTGCTCGTATTCGAATGCAGGGAATAAAACAGCTAAGAAACGTTTCACAACTAAATCATAAATTTTACGCTCTTTATCTGTAAAGGATGAGAAGTTAACGTATCCTTCTGTTGGAATAATTGCGTGATGATCGCTTACTTTACTATCATCAACAAATGATTTATTAGGCTTAATTGGCTTTTGTAGTACTTTATGTGCTAACGGACGATATTCCCCGACACCGCACGCTTTTAGACGTTCTGGAAGTGTTCCAACGATATCAGATGAAATGTAGCGTGAATCTGTACGAGGATACGTTAACACTTTATGTTGTTCATATAATTTCTGCATAATGTTTAATGTTTCTTTAGCAGAGTAACCAAACTTTTTATTTGCATCACGTTGTAATTCAGTTAAATCGTAAAGACCAGGAGAGAATGACTTCTTCTGTTTTTTATCAATTTCCACAACAGTGGCATTTTGTTTATCTAGATTTTTTACAATACCATCAATTTTTTCTTTATTAAAACTACGGCTATTACCGTTTGCATCTTGCCAAGTTAGTTTTAACTTATCAGTTGTTTGAGCTTCGATACCGTAGTAAGTTTGAGCTTTGAAGTTTTTTATTTCATCTTCACGACTAGCGATCATAGCAACAGTAGGTGTTTGTACACGACCACAATTTAGTTGAGCGTTAAAGCGAGTTGTTAAAGCTCGAGTCGCGTTAAGGCCGATATACCAGTCAGCTTCTGAACGCGCAACTGCTGAAGCGTATAAATTGTCATATGCCTTACCTGGTTTTAAATTTGCAAAACCATCTTTAATTGCTTTATCGGTTACAGAAGAAATCCATAAACGTTTAATTGGTTTATTCAACTTAACTTTATCGATAATCCAGCGTGCGACTAATTCGCCTTCACGACCTGCGTCTGTAGCGACAATAATTTCATTTACATCTTTTCTAAGTAGCTGGCTTTTCACAGCATTAAACTGTTTACCAGTTTGTTTAATAACCGTTAATTTCAAACGCTCCGGTAGCATCGGTAAGTCTTCTAAATTCCACTTTTTATATTTCACATCATAGCTTTCTGGATCTGCTAATGTAACGAGATGACCTAAAGCCCAAGTTACAATATATTTACTACCTTCAAGATAACCGTTTCCTTTTTTATCACACTTCAGTACACGAGCAATATCTCGCGCAACGGAAGGTTTTTCAGCGATTACAACGCTTTTTGACATATTAAAAACATCCTTTCAAATTTCCATAAGTTAAATATAGCATACATTTTCTTGAGATTCAGTTTCGCTCGAGGTTTGAGCTGTTTTAGTGGAATGAACAAAACTCCCACTGATTAAAGTTTCACTTTATACGGAAAAGTAAAGAACTTGTTATTTTACTAGAATAAGAGTAGACTTTGAAGTAGATGAATAAGAAACACATGGGAGTTTGTGGATGCAAACTGAGAGTATGACTAATCCGTCATTGACCATTTGAACCTGTTGGATAATGCCAGCGTAGGGAGAGTGTAAAAGCACATGTTCAGGCACTTTGCATACGCGCAAAGTGCCTTTTTGTGTATCTCCCATCATTATAGTTAGGAGATGAAAAGGATGAATATGAAAGAAATTAGTAAAGTAGTGGATTTAGTGAGGGAATCTAATCCGCTCGTTCATAATATTACAAATGTTGTTGTAACAAACTTTACAGCGAACGGTTTGTTAGCACTAGGGGCATCGCCTGTAATGGCGTATGCAAAAGAAGAAGTAGCAGAAATGGCTAGCATTGCGGGAGCGTTAGTATTAAATATGGGAACACTTCGTCCCGAGGAAGTAGAAGCGATGTTACTTGCTGGTAAGTCGGCTAATACGAATGATGTACCAGTATTGTTTGATCCTGTTGGCGCAGGAGCAACATCGTATCGAACAGAAGTTGCGAGACATATTCCAGCTGAAATAGATCTAGCGATAATTCGTGGGAATGCAGCTGAAGTAGCTAACGTTATTAATGAGAGATGGGAAATTAAAGGGGTAGATGCTGGTACTGGAAATGGCAATGTTGTAAATATTGCAAAACAGACAGCAGAGGAATTGAATACAGTTGCGGTCATTACTGGAAAAGAAGATGTCGTTACAGATGGAGAGCGAACGATTCTTATTCGAAACGGTCACTCTATTTTAACAAAGGTTACTGGAACGGGTTGTTTACTAACTTCTGTAATAGGAGCATTTATTGCGGTAGAAAAAGATTATGTAAAGGCAGCAGTAGCAGCAGTAACATTTTATGGTGTAGCTGCGGAACTAGCAGCTGCTAAGACGGTAGAAAAAGGGCCTGGTAGTTTCCAAATTGAATTTTTAAATCAATTAGCGAATACAACTTCCGGTGATGTTGAGAAGTATGGGAAGATTGAGGAGTTAGAGTAAGGGGATGAAACACATGATGCGCATTGAAACCAAGAAAATGTCTAACCTATTACAAGTGTATTTTATTATGGGAAGCAATAATTGCATGAAGGATCCGTTAGCTATATTGAAAGAAGCGTTAGACGGTGGAGTGACACTTTTTCAATTTCGTGAAAAGGGAGAAGGGACTTTAACTGGAGAGGATAGAGTGCGTTTTGCAAAGAAATTGCAGGCGCTTTGCAAGGAATATGGTGTTCCTTTCATTGTAAATGATGATGTAGAATTGGCCGTTGAATTAGATGCAGATGGTGTTCATGTAGGACAAGATGATGAAGGGATTGCATCTGTTCGTGAAAAGATGGGAGATAAAATTATCGGTGTATCTACACATACAATTGAAGAAGCAAAATGGGCGATTGAAAACGGAGCTGATTATTTAGGAGTTGGCCCTATTTTCCCAACGAGTACGAAAAAAGATACGAAAGCTGTTCAAGGAACGAAAGGTTTAGCTCATTTTAGAGAACAAGGAATTACAGTGCCGATTGTTGGTATCGGTGGGATTACAATTGAAAATACTGCTGCCGTTATAGAAGCGGGTGCGGATGGTGTTTCAGTTATTTCTGCAATTAGTCTAGCGGATTCTGCGTATGAAAGTACGAAGCGATTAGCTGGGGAAGTAAATAAGTGTTTGTAGATAAAAGACCATGTAGTATGAAAATACTACGTGGTCTTTTGTCGTATAAAACAAAATATGCCGCCTAAACTAGTATGTATAAACATATATTGTTTCGGAGGCGAAGGCATGATTGTATTTCAGGATATTATAGCTGCTTATGAGAAAATGAAGGGCATTGTACATATGACCCCATTAGATTATTCAAGTACATTTAGTGAGTTATCACAGAATGAAGTGTATTTAAAGCTGGAGAATTTACAAAAGACAGGCTCTTTTAAAGTACGTGGTTCTTATAATAAAATGGTTTCTCTTGAGAAAGGTGATTTAGAAAATGGTGTTGTTGCGGCATCTGCTGGAAATCATGCGCAAGGAGTCGCTTATTCTAGTAATATGCTTAGTATTCCTTGTACGATTGTGATGCCAAAAGGTGCTCCGTTAAGTAAGGTACTTGCGACAAAAAAGTACGGTGCACATGTAGAATTACAAGGTGATGTATTTGATGATGCATTAGCTTATGCACTAGATTTAAAAGAGAAGACAGGAGCGAAATTTGTACATCCATTTGATGATGAAGCAGTAATTGCTGGTCAAGGTACAGTCGGTCTGGAAATATTACAACAGCTGGAAGAGGTAGAGGCTGTTATTTGTCCTATTGGAGGTGGAGGATTAATTGCAGGAGTTGCGATGGCAATTAAAGAACAAAAGCCATCAGTGAAAATATATGGGGTGCAGACACTTGCTTGTCCGGGAATGAAACAGTCACTTGAGGAAAAGAAGGTAATAACAGTAGAGTCGACGCCAACTATGGCGGATGGAATCGCGGTTAAAAGGCCAGGTGATTTGACTTTTGAACTTGTACAACGTTATGTGGATGATGTGTTTTGTGTAGATGAAATGGAAATTGCACGAACGATGTTAATGCTTCTTGAACGGAACAAATTGTTGGTTGAAGGGTCTGGTGCGAGCTCATTAGCTTCTTTGCTTTATCACAAAGTCCCAATAAAAGAAAAAAAGGTCGTATCCGTACTAAGTGGTGGAAATGTCGATGTAAACTTTATTTCGCGTATTATTGAGCATGGAATGGTTGAAGCAGGACGCTTCATTCACATCGCGACAATGATTAAAGATAAGCCAGGCTATTTGCATCATTTGCTCGAGATTGTAACAAATTTTGAAGCGAATGTATTAAATATACATTTAGAACGGATTGGTACAAAGGTATTTCCAGGATATGCGCAATTGCACTTGTCATTAGAAACGAAAGATAGAAATCATATTGAAGAAATATTGAGTGGTTTAAAAAAGAAAGGGTATGTTGTAGAAGTTATTGATTGAAAAAATTAAACAAACGTTTAATTAAAAAAGCACAAACCCTTTTAATTTATAGGTTTGTGCTTTTTATTTAAAACATAATTGAAATTAAGAGCATTCCAATTCCGATAGAAGTAAAGGTTGCGATTAAGCCGGGAATCATGAAGCTATGATTTAAAACGTATTTACCGATACCTGTTGTACCAGTGCGGTCGAAGTTAATGGCAGCAACAATTGTTCCGTAGTTTGGAATGAAGAAGTATCCGTTTACTGCAGGGAACATAGCAATCAGTAATGCTGGCGGAATACCAAGAGATAGTCCAAGTGGCATTAAGGCACGAACTGTTGCTGCTTGGCTGTACAGTAAAATAGATAGAATGAATAATGCGATAGCAAATAGCCATGGTGCACTTGTAACTAAGTGCTGAATTGATCCTTGAATCATATTTAAGTTTCCGTTAAAGAAAGTATCTCCCATCCAAGCGATACCGAAAATAGCAACAACCGCTGTTGCTCCAGCTTTAAAGACGTTACCAGACACAATGCTTTCTACATTTGGTTTACAGAAAATAATAATAAGAGCTGCGATGGTTAACATAACCATTTCAATTGTGTTTGGCATGGAAAGACGAACTAACTTCCCGTCAACCATCCATCCCGGACGAAGTGCTTCAAATGAACCAAGAAGTACGACAAGGAAAGTTCCTACTAGGAAAAGAATAACTGATAATTTAGCGCCTTTTACACCTACAAATTCTTTTTTCTTTTCAAGCTTAGGAATCATACCTTCTTTTAATCGTTTTAAGTATTCAGGGTCTTCATTTAGTTCTTTCCCCATTTTACTAGCAACGAATGCAGCTACCATACAAGCGATGAAAGTAGAAGGGATACTTACTTTTAAAATATCTAATAAGGTAATTTTATAGTCAGCTAACATTGCTAAAAGGGCAACTGTGGCAGCTGAAATGGGACTAGCTGTAATTGCTTGTTGAGAAGCGATTACGGCAATTGACATTGGTCGTTCCGGTCTAATTCCTGATTCACGAGAGACTTCTGCGATAACAGGAAGTACAGAATAGGCAACGTGACCAGTGCCAGCACATAGTGTGAACAAATAAGTAACAATTGGTGCGAAAAATGTAATGCGCTTTGGATTTTTTCGTAAAGCTTTCTCAGCTAGATGAACAAGATATTCCATTCCTCCAGCGGCTTGCAAAGCACCAGCGGCAGTAATTACTGCTAAAATCATAAGCATTACATCGATAGGAGGAGCGGTTGGTTGTAAGTGGAAGACAAAAACGAGTATTGCCATACCAACTCCACCCATTACTCCTAAGCCAACTCCGCCTAGGCGTGCACCAATAAAAATGCAGAGTAATAAGGTAAGAAATTGTAGCCAAAACATGATAAATTACCTCCGAAATTCATAAGTTAAGATATATTCGAATAATTTAATTTAAATGAAAATTAGTGAAATATCCGAAGGGATCTTTGATTTATATACGTTTTTTATTATATAACATAAAAAAAGTAACATTCACGTATTTTGTTAAATTATTTCGAAAAAATAATACATTGGAATTTTATATTTATATCTCTAAATAAGTAGACATTTTAATTTAAATGTTGTAACCTTGGAAAGAGAATAATTTAATTCTCATAGAACTCCCATATCGTTCAACTCGTTCAGCGAGAAAGGCAAACTGATGGAAACATGAGGGCGCAAAACTATAGGGGCTAAGGTCGAAAGGCTATGCTAGCCAGTTACCGGACGGATAGGGTTGGTCTTGACCAATGCTTTTTACATTGGTCTTTTTTTATTCTCGAACATATTGAGAATCATTTCAAACAGAATATTGATATATTTTGTTTTTTTGTTTTAAGTAATTAAGGAAGGTGAATATTGATGAAAAAGTATTGGCATAAGTTATCGTTTCTTCAAAAGAACGTCTTATTAACTGTATTAGTTATTTTGACGCTTGTTGGAAGTATGGGCGCGTTAAGTTTCAATTTGTTTCAAAATAGTATGATGTCTTTATTTGAAAGGCAGTCTATTGAAACAGGAGAGATAGTAGTACATGACTTGGATACAGAATTAGTTAAAGATATGGCGAAAGATCCTACAACCGAAAGAGTGAAAAAAGAAAAGTTAACAGAGCAATTAGATGAAGTGACAAAAGGTTTAAAAAGTGTGGGACAAACGTATGTTACAGGAGCAAAGCCGAATGAAAAACGAGAATTACAACTCGTTGGTTTGACTACAGAGCTAACAAATGCAGTGCCTGTAAAGCCGGGAGATTATTATGAACAACCGACTCATTGGATGGATGCATATGATAAAGTGATGGACACGAAAAAGGCCCAAATGACAGAAGTATATGAAGATGAATTAGGTTCGTGGGTGACAATATTAGAACCAATTAAAGATGGAGAAAACAATATTGTTGCAATTGTTGCGGCTGATTTAGATGCTTCTATCGTTCCTAGTACAAAGAAGAATTTTTTGATACAGGGTTTACTATTTATTATTATTTCATTAGTAATCGCGACTATTGCTCAATTCTTTATCGTACGTAACTCGTTAGCTCCATTAAAAGATTTACGAGAGGGATTACGTAAGATTGGTGAAGGTGACTTAAGTATTAAATTAAAAGAAAGACCAGATGATATTGGAATTATTAATGTTTATTTCAATGATACGATTGAGAAATTTAAAGGGATTATAGATAAAGTTAGGCAGACCGCTGAGCAAGTTTCTTCTTCTTCACATGAATTGTCGGCAAGCACAGAGGAAAATAGCATGGCAGTTCAAGAGATTGCAAGTTCTATTGAAGGTTTAAGAGTAGGGGCACAGTCTCAAGAAACTTCAGTCCAACAATGCTTAGGAATTGTGCATGGAATGGAAGATAAGGTAGAAGAGATAACTGGAGCTGCGAAACAAGTTGCGGTTGCCTCAGAAGGTATGGAGCAACATTCAATTGAAGGTAATGAAGTGATTGGACAAATTATTAATCAAATGAGTTTAATCCAAAATGCAGTGAAAGATTTATCTTCTATTATTTATTCGTTAGAAACAAGATCAAAAGAAATTAGTGATATTGTAACTGTAATTACAGGTATTTCAAATCAAACAAATTTATTAGCTTTAAATGCTTCTATTGAAGCTTCTCGTGCTGGAGCAGCTGGAAGAGGATTTGCAGTTGTTGCTGATGAAGTACGTAAATTAGCAGAACAAACTGAAACGTCAGCGAAAGATATAGCAAAATTAATTAGTGAAACACAAGCTGAAACAGAAGAGGCTGTAGTTTCAATGCAAAAAGGTTCAAAAGAAGTAGAATCTGGAATTACACTTGTTCAAAGTAGTGGTGCTTTCTTTGAAAAAATCTCGAAATCAGCACAATCTGTTAAAAATCAAGTGAAAGCTGTTTCTGGCAATTCGAGTGATATTTTACAAAATAGCCAGAATATCGTTCAAGTCGTAAATGAATTATCACATATTGCAAATACTTATGCGAATAGTAGTAGTAATGTTGAAGAAAGCATGAAGGAGCAAGAAATATCAGTACAAGATATTGCAGAATTAGCGACTTCTTTAAGTTGGCTTTCTCAGGAATTGCAAGAGCTAATTGGTGAGTTTAAAAGCGAATAAGGAAAAGTGAAACTTTAATCAAGGGGGCAGCCCCCTTGATTATGAGTTGAACAAATCTGCCCGTTAATACGGGATAAAGAAGGTGTGAATTTTCACACCTTTATTATATTTAGGAGAGGAATTTACATAAATATGAAATTGGCGATTTCTTATAATGGGATGGTAAAAGAATTTTTAGGGAAAGTAGAAGGGAGTATTCAAATACCTAAAGATGCGCAAAAGATAGAGTTTGGAATAAAAAGAAAAACTATACCATTTCCAAAATTGACTCATATTGTAGATTTAATAGGAGCGACTGCGACGTGGTTATATCATATTTCTAAAGAAAAACATATTGTCGTGCTTTATCATGTAAGAGGAAGGTTATTTCCGATTACTATTGAAGTTTCTAATTTTCTCTCCTATGAAAGTTTGAATTTACAGATTGAAGAGCAACTGGAACAAATTAAAGAAATGAATAAGGAAGAAATAGAAGAGTTTCAAAACGGTAATACATTATATGAAATGTCACCTATTATTATTGGTGAAACGTATTATGAGCTACAAGACAAGAATACGTTACAATTTGTATTCAATAAAAATATGCAAAGTGTAGAAATGATATTTAATAGCGTTAATTGGAAAGAGACAACGATTACTCGTTATGCACAACAAATACAAGGTGTTTTAATTTATACATCACAAAATTCTAATAAATGCATAAAACATTTTAGTGTTGTTACAGAGGCCGAGATGGCACTTTATAGTCAAGTGAATGATACGACAGCAGTATATCCTGAGAAAAGTATCGTCGATATGTTCTATAATACTGTTACTCAATTTCCAAATCGTATAGCTTTATCTTCAAGGGAAGGTACTTTAACTTATGAGGAGCTAAATAAAAAAAGTAATCAAATAGCTCATATGTTAATGAAAAACGGCGTCCAATTAGGAGACTATGTTGGAATATTTATGAAACGTAGCATAGACACAGTAGTAAGTATGGTAGCTATATTAAAAGCTGGTGCAGCGTATGTTCCGATTGATCCAGATTATCCGGAAAGTAGAATACAGTACATTATTCAAGATAGCCAAGCGAAAGTTATATTGATGAAAGAGACGCCTATAACATGTGATGGGGTTCAAACAGTTTCAATGTATGATAGTGAAACTTATGAAGATATAGATGTAAAGTTGTCTATTCATTGTGATGATGTAGCTTATATGATTTATACATCTGGTTCAACAGGGAATCCAAAGGGAACGATGTTAGCACATAGAGGCGTTGTTAATCTGTACACTTGGATGCAAAAGCAATATGAATTGACAGAAGAGGATGTATTTGCCCAATTTCCTTCCTTTAGTTTCGATGCTTCTGTATGGGAGTCATTTGCTTCTTTATTCTGCGGAGGAAACTTGTATGTATTATTAGAGGAAGAGCGATTGTCTGTAGAAGCATTTGCAAATGCAATCTATAAAGTGAAAGCAACTTCGATCTTGGCATTAGCGACAATTTTTGTTCGACAAGTAGCAACTTATTTAGCAGAAGAAGATATATATAAGCTAGCTTCCCTGAAAAGAATTGCGATTGGCGGTGAAATGTTGCCTGTAGAGGTTATTAAATTGTGGAGAGAAAGAATAAGTACAAATGTTGAAATTCATAATGTATACGGACCGACAGAATGTACTGTAGTGACGACAACCTATAAAATACCTAATCAGTTAAATGAGGATGTTGCGAGTATTCCCATTGGTAAACCATGTGCTAATTATCAAGTTATGATTTTGGATGAGAATATGAATCTTTGTCCAATTGGTGTACCTGGTGAATTATATATAGATTCAGTAGGATTAGCAAAAGGGTATTTTAATAAGCCTAATAAAACAATTGAAGCTTTTATTCCGAACCCCTTTAATCCTATAGTTAATATATATAAAACAGGTGATATCGTTAAGTTGCTAGAGGATGGAAATATAGAGTTTTTACATCGGAAAGATGATCAAGTAAAAATTAGAGGACATCGTATTGAACTAGGAGAAATCCAAAGTAAAATTTCTCAAAATCATAATATAAAAGAAAATGCTGTTTTTGCTAAGAAGAGCAAGGAAGGTAGCCAATATTTAATCGCATTCTATACAACTTTGAACAAAAAGGAAATACCAGAATTAGTTTATCAGTTACAAGAGCAGTTACCGGATTATATGGTACCATCTAAATTAATTTATATTAATGAACTACTACTTACACCAAATAAAAAGGTTGATGTTAAAAAGTTAGCTCAATTAGAAGAAAAGTACGAGCCGGTTCGTCTACAGGAATATGTCGCGCCTTCTATTAAAGCGGAGAAACAGATAGCGAAAGCTTGGGCAGAGGTATTAGGAATTTCAAAAATTGGAGTGCATGATGATTTCTTTACAATTGGTGGACATTCGTTGAAAGTATTGAGAGTCTTAACATTGTTAAAAGAAGATTTTTCACATTTAACAATTCAAGATTTCTTTAAAGAAAGAACGATATATGGATTAGCTAGAATTGAGAGAGAAGTAAAAGTAGAGACAGAAGAAGTATTTCGTGAATATAAGGTGATTCACGAACCGAATACTATTACTTATTCGAATGTTTTAGAAGACACTAACATCTCAAATGTCTTTTTAACTGGAGCTACTGGTTATTTGGGGTCGCACATATTATATGAATTATTGAGAGATACATCTGCTACCATTTATTGTTTAGTAAGACCGACAAAAGATGTGCAACAAAGAATTATCGATACATTAACAAGCTACTTTAATGATATATGTGAAGAGTGGTTACAGCGTATACAGGCTGTACCTGGTGATTTGGGAGAAGAGTATCTTGGGATGAGCGAAGAGGAATTTATTTTAATTAGTTCTAAGGTCGATACGGTAATTCATTGCGGTGCAGATGTAAGACATTTTGGAGATGTAAAACAATTTAAAAATGTGAACGTCCAAGGCACGAGCCGTATGCTAGCGTTAGCCGAGAATGGTGCTACATTCCACTTTATCTCTACAATTGGTATTCCGATAGAATTAGCGGTAGAGCAATGGGATACATATATGGAAACAGGTGATTTCAATTATAATGTAGAGTTAGAGAATGTGTATTCCGATAGTAAACTACAGGCGGAAAATCTTGTTCGTGAAGCTTTGAAGAGCGGTATACGAGGGAACATTTATCGTGCAGGTAACCTAGCATGTCATTCAGAAACGGGTTCGTTCCAACAAAACATTGAAGGAAATGCATTTTATCGTCTTATTAAAACGATGCTTCTAATTGGAAAGGCACCAAATGTGAAGTGGAAAGTTGATTTTACACCAATTGACTTTGCCAGTAAGTCGATTGTATCGTATTTACAAGATCCAAAAATTGTAGGAGAGACGTTACATATTTGTCATCCACATCAAGTTGAATTTGAACATTTTATAAAGCTAATTGAGGGATGTGGATACAATCTTGAAATGGTTCCACTTTCGGAATATGTAAATATCGGGCTTGAATTAGCAAAAGGAAATGAAGAAATAGCAGAGTTAATTGCTTCTCAAGTTGCAGGAGATGGAGCACAGCAATCTGAAATTGTCATGGGTACTCGTAGAACAAATGAATGGATTAAGAAAAAAGAGCTGATAGTGCCAGCGATTAATAAAGAATTTATTCAGCTGTTATTAGCTCATGGTGAAAAAGTTGGATATTTTCCAAAAGTAATGAAATGATTATGTACGCTTTTGTTTGTTCAATAAAATAAATCATGCTACAATGAGAACGAATTAAGAACCGGGGAGCCAATTGGCTGAGAGGATGTAAGTATACATCGACCCTCAACCTGATCTGGATAATGCCAGCGTAGGGAGTTACTTTAAAGTGATGTAGCATAAGTTATTATAGAATAACTTGTATACAAGGCTTTCCTACATGGTAGGAAAGCCTTTTCTTTTTTTGGAAACATATTTTATAAGGGGGATTTTATTATGTCACAACAAGTTACAATGTCATTTTCAGTAGTACCGCAAGCAAAAACAAAAGATGTATATTCTGTTGTTGATAGAGCAATTGAAGTTATACAACAATCGGGAGTTCGTTATGAAGTAGGAGCAATGGAAACAACGTTGGAAGGAGAATTAGATGTACTTCTTGATGTCGTGAAACGTGCGCAGCAAGCTTGCGTCGATGCTGGAGCTGAAGAAGTGATTACTTCTATTAAAATCCATTATCGTCCAAGCACTGGTGTAACGATAGATGAAAAGGTTTGGAAGTACCGTGATGAATATGCAAAACCAGAAGCAATCTAAACTTATTACAACAATTTGGCTTATCCTTCTCATTGCGATATGGGAAGGATCTGTTTCATTATTTAAAATCGAACCGTGGATTTTACCAAAGCCTTCTGCCATTGTTCAAGAATTAATTGGAATGAAGGATTTACTATTACCAAATACGATGCAAACACTGCAGGAAGTTATAATCGGACTATTTTTTGCGATTTTACTTGGGACGAGTATTGCAATTATTATGGACGTGATACCTTTATTTCGTATTTTAATAAATCCGTTGCTCGTTATTTCGCAAACAATTCCAATCGTTGTACTTGCACCGTTATTTATTATTTGGTTTGGATATGGGATGTTGCCGAAAGTAATGGTCGTCATACTCGTTTGTTTCTTCCCAATTGCGCTTAGTATTTTAGAAGGTTTTCAAACTGTAGATAAAAATATGTTGAAATTGTTGCAAACAATGAAAGCAACGAAATGGCAAGTTTACCAGAAAGTAAAGTTTCCGGCAGTGCTCCCATACTTTTTCTCGGGTTTAAAAATTGCAGTTACATATAGCGTGATGGGGGCAATTATCGGAGAATGGCTCGGTGCAAGTGAAGGGTTAGGGGTTATGCTTACGAGAGCTACAAAATCCTTTTTAACTGCTCGAGTATTTGGTGTTGCAGCAATTATCGTCATGGTGACATTATGCCTGTATTTTATCGTGGAGTTTATGGCAAGAATAACAGCACCATGGATATATAGAAAGGACGGCAGAAAATGAAAAAAGGTTTAAAAATTATGTTAGCTGCTTTATTAGCAGTAAGTGTGGCTGGGTGTAATCCGGCGAAGAAAGAAGAAAGTGCAAGTAAAGATAAAAAAGTAAAAGTTGTTTTAGATTGGTTTCCAAATACGAATCATACTGGCTTATATGTAGCGAAAACGAAAGACTATTACAAAAAACAAGGGCTTGATGTAGAAATTATCCAGCCTGGTGATAATGTCACAGCAGAGCAGATGATTGCTTCTGGGAAAGCAGATTTTGCGATAAGCGCACAGGAAAATGTAACATTAGCTCGTGTTGAAGGAATCCCAGTTGTTTCTGTTGGTGCAATTATTCAGCATAATACCTCTGCTTTTGCATCACTAAAAAAAGATAATATGACGTCACCGAAAGACTTTGAAGGTAAACGTTATGGTGGCTGGGGAGGACCAGCAGAAGAAGCAACGTTAAAAACAATTATGGAGAAACATCAAGCTGATTTTAATAAAGTCGAAAAAATTATCTTAGGACAAACAGACTTCTTCAAATCAATCGGTCGTGATGCGGACTTTGAATGGATTTATTATGGATGGGATGGCATTGAAGCGAAGCGTCAAGGAAAAGAGTTAAATACGATTATGGTGAAAGACTTAGATCCAGCGCTTGATTTCTATAGTCCTGTTATTATTACGAGTGAAAAACATACGAAGCAAGATAAAGACTTCGTGAAAAAGTTTATGACTGCAACGACAGAAGGTTATAATTTTGCAATTAAAGAGCCGAAAGAAGCTGCTGATATTTTAATTAAAGCTGTTCCAGATGTGAATAAGGAATTAGTACAAGAAAGTCAAAAGTGGTTAAGTACGAAGTATCAAGATGATGCAAAAGCGTGGGGAGTACAGAAGGAAGAAGTTTGGACGAATTACATGAATTTCTTATACGACAACAAAGTTATTAAAAAGAAAATTGATGTAAAAGATGCTTTTACAAATGAATTCCTTCCAAGTGAAAAATGAGCGGATTACAAATAAAAGATATTGTGAAATCTTTCGATGGAAAGAATGTATTAGCAAATATTAGTGCCTCTATACAGGAGGGAGAGTTTGTCTCTTTTGTCGGTCCAAGTGGTTGTGGGAAAAGCACATTGTTAAATATGATTGCGAGTGTTGAAGAGCCAACGAGTGGAGAGGTATTTTATAATGAGGAACATGTGAGAAAACAAGATGTTGTAAGCTATATGCCACAACAAGATTTATTATTACCGTGGCGATCGGCTTTACAAAATATTGTTCTTCCATTAGAAATTGAGGGGAAATCTAAAAAACAAAGGTTAACAGAAGGAATGGAAGCATTAAAGCAGTTTGAGTTAGATGAATATGCGGATCATTATCCTGATGCATTATCTGGTGGTATGCGCCAAAGAATTAGCTTTCTTCGTACATACTTATGTGAGAAGCCAATTATGCTACTTGATGAGCCTTTTGGAAAATTAGATGCATTTACAAAAATGGAAGTACACAGTTGGCTTTTAAATTCTTGGCATCAAGAAAAGCAAACAATTGTTATGGTTACACACGACTTAGATGAAGCAATTTTACTTTCTGATCGCGTATTTATTTTATCTCAAAGACCAGCATCAATAGTTGGTGAAGTGCAAGTGAAATTACCTCGTCCTCGAACGATGGATATGTTAACATCATTGGAGTTAAAGAAGGATAAGGAAGAAATTTTAAGTGTATTAGCTCCTTATATGAAAAAATAGAAAAAGTCTTTTAACAGTTTTAATCGTTTCACATGAGCTTCTTTCTATGAAACGTGGATAACGAAAGTATGGAATATCGAAGAATGGAACGTTTAAAAATAATCACAAAGAAAAGGCCGTAGCTTATATAAGCTACGGCCTTTTCTTTGTGATTAACATGATTTTCGAGAACTCTTACATGAGAATTGTATGAAGAAGCACTCTTATGGTGCGCTTATAAGCGTGCTTTTTCTGCGATTATGTTTATATTTATAATAATATTAGACGCCTTTCCCTAATAGGCAACTATCTTTTTGTATATATAGATAGCTTGAAATGGAATGAAAATTATTCCTATATATAAAGAATAAGGTGATTAGTATGGGAAGACAATAGAAATTAAAGGAAATTCATGTAAAATTCAGATGAACTTCACGCAAACTTCATATTGAAAACTAAATATAATTATAATAGGTTATTGTAATTTTGATTTGTGATTTTTCGCAAAATTAAAAGTTTGAATTTAGGAAAGATTATTCAAACCTAAATTCAAACTTTAATGAAACAATTAAAGAATGTTACGTCTAGTTTTCGCTAATAACGGCATTTAAAAGTTCGGCAGGGTTACCTGTTCCTGCACCTCCTATTGTAATGAATCCACCAGGAGGAATTTCACCGTTCCATCCGGCATTTGTAATTACATAATGATTGTTTGTTTTACTACTAATTTTAGAATCCCAAACTTGTGTTAAATTGCCGTTATAATCAAATTCTAACTTCCAGTTTTTAATAGGGCTTGTGCCGTTATTTTTAATTACAATTGAGAAGTTATAGCCACTTCCCCAATTTGAAGTAACTGAAAATGTAGCCTTACCATTACCATCAGGAGGTGTTGTGTTAGCATCATCAGTTTTTACAATAATAGAATTAGGTTGTGATTTATTCCCGGTAGCGTCCTTTGCTAGTATTGAAAAAGTGTATTCCGTATTAGGTTTCAAATTTTTAATTGTAATGCTATTTGATGTTGTACTCCATTTTTCTTCCCCAGCAGTAACTTCATACTCAGTAACTCCTACATTATCAGTAGATGCAGTCCAGCTTAATTGGACTGAGCTTGAGGTTTTATTAGTAACCACAATGTTTTTTACGTTCGTTGGTGATTCAGTATCTTTTTGACTGATAGGTCCACCAAGTAATTCGGTTACTAACGTATCAAGCAATTTTGGACCACTACAGCTATATTTTGGACTTGTGCGACAGTCACCACTAAGTTCCCAAAACATTGCCCCACTTAAACCTTTCGTTTTTATATAATCTGTTTTATATTTCATAGATTCATTGTCATCGTAGCTAATAAATGTGCCTGTAGTAGCATTGTATAAATAAGGTACTTTAGCTGTATCATTCCAATAGCGTACAAAACCATTTTTGTTTACGTAATTCGCTGCTAAATCACCGTAATCATAAACACCCGTATCACCAGTAGAATAATCATCCCAAGTACCTTTAGATGCTAGTTTGCCATCACTACCTGGTTTACATGGTTGATATTGCCCATTATTATCTTTTCCACAACTTTTCCAACCACGTCCGTAAAATGGTACGCCTAATACGAGTTTATCAGCTGGTACACCTTCATTTTTATAAACGTCAATAGCTCCATCTACGTAAAATTTCGTATCAGCTGCTGGATCATTCGGATCTTTATATAATGCGGCATTATGGTTAGAAGTTGCTTCCCAACCGCCGTGGAAATCATATGTCATAATATTAATCCAATCGAGTATTTGAGAGATTTTCTTTAACTCTGTATGATCGGCATAACGTTGACTTGCCCCTGAAGCAATTGTTAATAAATATTGTTTTCCATCTTCAGTACCGGCTTTATTTAAAGCATTTCGGACATCTTGAAGAAGGAGCGTGAAATTTTGTTTATCTTCAGGACGGTAACTACCACCAGGAATCGTTTCAACACCTGGATATTCCCAGTCTAAATCGACGCCGTCAAATCCGTATGCACGTAGGAAATCGACTGTTGATTCTGCGAATACTTTTCTAGTTTTTTCATCAGCTGCCATATCAGAAAATCGATTAGACCAAGTCCAGCCTCCGACGGAAATAATGGTTTTTAAATGAGGGTATTTAGCTTTTAGTCGTTTTAATTCTCCGAAGTTGCCACAACGGGCATATTTATCACAATCTTCCCAAGTTGTACCTGATCCTGGATAAGATTTTGTGACATCAGCCCAGGGCTCACCTAATACGAGAGTACCATTAGGAACTTCTTTATTTTGCAACGGTACACCAGATTCTTTACAGTTCCATGTTTGTTTATTTGGATTATCGGGATGTGTAGAAGGATTTCCATGTTTTCCATTCCAGCAAATATCAGCAAACGCATAGTTTAAATGAGTGAGCTTTGATGCATCGATGTCTGCAACTTGATAATTACGTCCGTAGATGCCCCACGAAGGAAAGTACCCAATAATTTTTGGTTTTGCGTTGGTGAATTTGCTGATGCGAGATTTGGAGTAATAAAATTTGCGAGAAAAAGAGGTAAGAAGAGTAGTAGAGATAGCAATAGTAATGTGAATTTTTTTGACCTCATAGTCATTTCCCCTTTCAAGGTAAAAGATATATTTAAAGGCATTTGCCGATAAATCAAAGTGAATCTAGACGTATGAAACGTCTAGATAAAAATGATCAGACATCACGAAGTCTATACAAGGGAGCTGGGGTGATTAAATCGTAACAAATGTAAGATTTAGTGTAAACGCTTTATTGTATGAAGAAAGACTTTCTCAATACAAAAAGGCTTTAATACAAACTGCATATGAAAATGAAAGACCGGTGAGGAAGAAAATAGCTTATTATAAATAAATTTGAGAAAAAATTGTATGAAGTCAACTTGTAATGGTGTGGTAAGATGGTGAAATTTCATATAAAATAATAGTAAAAATATGTAAGTGAGAGGATAGTGTGGATGTGTTTTTGAACATTGCTGAAGAAAAGGTTCGACAAGCAATCTGGAATGGTGATCTGGATTATATTTCGAGAAAAGGAAAACCACTACAATTAGAAGATCTTTTAATGGTACCTCTAGAGTTAAGGATGAGCTATAAAATTTAAAAAATGCGGGAATGATTCCAGCAGAAATGGAATTACAAAAGATATATTAAAAATAGAAGATTTAATTGCTTGCTGTTATGATGAAGTAGAGAGGAAAAAATTACAAGAAGGGTTAACAGCAAAAACGTTGTGTTTTCAGCAGGTAATGGAAAAGAGAAAGATAGTTCAGCATTTCTTAAATTAAGTTAAGAGGGATAAGATGAATACATTTGAAACGATAGAAGAATTAGCAACATATATTGAAGAACAGCAATTAGTACTTCTATTTATTAAAACAGAAAATTGTGGTGTTTGTGATGTCATGTTAAGGAAAGTAAATTACGTATTAGAGAATTATGATTACGTAGAGAAAATAGAGATATTACTACAAGACATGCAAGAAGTTGCGGGGCGATATGCAGTATTTACAGGGCCGACAATTTTGTTATTTCATAATGGAAAAGAGATCCTTCGTGAATCGCGCTTTATTTCACTTGAAAATTTAGAGAGAACCATTCAATTATTCGAGAATTAGGGAGGTTTTTATATGGAATTTATTATTGTCATACTATTATTTGTTGTCATTGGAATAATTGTAATAGCTGTTCGATCAAACAAAAAGAAAGTAAACCTTACGAAACAAAATAACATACATAATTCGTCTAATAACTCATCACCGCTTTTTTTCTTTGCTGGATCTGATAATAATGACAGCTCACATGATAGCAGTTCACATGACTGTGGAGGGTCTTTTGGAGGAGATAGTGGAGGTAGTTGCGGTGGTGGCGGTGATTGATAAGAATACGCCTTATATAGGCGTATTTCTTTTTTAAACAAACGTTTGATTAGTTGGCTTACATACGCACACTAACAGTTAAATAAACGTTTGTTTAATATTTTTAACATGATAAGGAGAATGGAAATGGGAAGGGAACCGAAAGTGAAAAATAAAGGGAAAGTAGCATTGTTTTTATTAGTTGCTGGAGGTGTATTTCTTGTTAAACTTGGATTTAAATTTGGAACAATACATATGATCCGAACTTGGTTTGAAAGTACGTTTTCGTAAATAAGGAATATAGCCTCTTGCGAAAGAGGTTTTTCATTTGTTATCATTAGACTGAACGGTCGGTTTAAAGAGGTGTGAGTATGAGAAAAAGCGCAGAAGAGATAAAGAAGGAAATTGCATACAAAGCAGAAAATCTGTTTTCACAAAAAGGCTATGCAGCCACATCTATGGAAGATATTTGTGAAATTACAGAGCGAAGTAAAGGGAGTATTTATTACCATTTTAAAAGTAAAGAAGAATTATTTTTATTTGTAGTAAAACAGCATACGTATGATTGGCTTGAAAAATGGAATGAAAAAGAGAAGTTGTATAGTACTAGTATTGAAAAATTATATGGTCTCGCAGAATATTATGTAGAGGATATACAACAACCTATTTCGAGTGCAATAGAGGAATTTTCTATGAGCCAAGTTGTGAGCAAAGAGGTTCTAGATGAATTATTAGCTTTAACTAGAGAATCATATGTTATGTTTGAGAGATTAATCGAAACAGGTATACAGTCTGGAGAGTTTCGTGAAGAAAATGCGCGCGATTTGATGTATATTGTACATGGCTTATTATCAGGGCTTGGAGTGCTTTACTATGAGCTAGATTATAACGAGTTAAAGCGAGTTTATAAAAAGGCAATAGATGTATTGTTAAAAGGGATGGCAGCTGAATAATAAGTCAGCGGCTTTTCTTTTAAAACAAATTAGACCGAATGGTCGGTTTATAAAAGGAGGAGCGGAAATGAAAGCTTTATTTAAAAATCGAGCATTTATGCTCGTTATGGCATCCGATATTTTACAACAATTTGCGATTTGGATAAGAAATATGGCCCTATTGTATTTCATAATGGAGCGGACGAATAATGATCCAGTTTCAGTGTCACTATTATCGGTCATGGAATATGCACCTATTTTTATTTTTTCTTTCATTGGTGGCGCGTTAGCAGATCGCTGGAACCCGAAAAGAACAATGGTTGCTGGGGATGTGTTAAGTGTACTGTCTATTATAGGGATTGTTTTATTGTTAAAGATTGATTACTGGCAGGCAATATTTTTTGCGACACTCGTTTCCGCAATTGTAGGTCAGTTTTCTCAGCCTTCATCTTCACGCATATTTAAGCGCTATGTAAAGGAAGAACAGGTAGCAAATGCGATTGCATTTAACCAAACATTACAGTCATTGTTTATGATTTTCGGACCAGTTGTAGGATCGCTTGTGTATACACAACTTGGTTTATTTACGTCACTATATAGTTTAATCATTTTATTTTTATTATCTGCTATCGCCCTTTCATTTTTACCGAAATGGATTGAACAAGAGCAAGCAGTGAAGGGATCATTAAAAAATGATATAAAAGAAGGATGGAAATACGTTCTTCATACGAAAAATTTACGTATGATTACGATCACTTTCACAATTATGGGCTTAGCTGTTGGATTAACGAATCCATTAGAGGTGTTTCTTGTAATAGAACGTCTTGGAATGGAAAAGGAAGCAGTTCAATATTTAGCAGCAGCGGATGGAATAGGTATGCTAATCGGTGGTATTGTTGCTGCGGTTTTCGCTTCAAAAGTAAATCCGAAAAAGATGTTTGTATTTGGTATGAGTATATTAGCAATCTCATTTTTAGTCGAAGGGTTGTCCACATCATTTTGGATTACTAGTTTGATGCGATTTGGAACAGGTATTTGTTTAGCTTGTGTTAATATCGTTGTCGGTACGCTTATGATTCAACTTGTACCAGAAAATATGATTGGAAGAGTGAATGGAACCATTTTACCAATGTTTATGGGGGCAATGTTAATTGGAACATCACTAGCTGGAGGATTGAAGGAAATGACTTCATTAGTTATTGTATTTTGTATAGCGATGTCACTTATTTTATTAGCGATTGGACCAGCTCTACGCATGCAAATAAATAAAGAAGATGTCGCTAATAAAGAGGAACTAACAAATTCGTTAGCCTCGAAATAACCATTGTAAGGGAGCAGAATTGCTCCCTTTTCTTGTGGCAGTCTTTTGACAATGAAATGTACCGATTATATACTAATGTTGTAAAAACGATTTTACATGTTAGGAGAAAAGATGTGAAAAATCAAATTTATGAATTACGCACTGAAAATAATATTTCACAAGGTGCATTAGCTGATAAGTGTAGCGTATCAAGACAGACGATAAATGCAATTGAGAATAATAAATATGATCCAAGCTTAGCGTTAGCTTTTCGTTTAGCGGAAGTATTGGGAACAACTGTTGATAAACTATTTTTGTATAAGCTGTAGGGGAAAGAGAAAATAAGTCTTTTAGTTACGACATTAGTAGTTATAAGTATGCTAGCATTTGCACTTTACTATTGGTTAATTGAACTTCAAGTAAACTGGTATGCACTATTTATTTGTAGCATCGCATAATGTTGAAGGGCAAATGAGGAGAAGAAAGATTTAGAAAAACATGTATGAAAAACAAGTGCAAATGTTACATATTATGTACGCATTGTATTTATTTTTTGTTTTTTTTTCGCATCGGTAGGTTTTAATAAATGGATAGATTTTCATGATGTACCGCTTTTACTTACGTTATGTGCCGCTAGAGTTGTAAAGCCAGCTGTAGAGTTTTTACTTGTAAAGCGTTATCGTTAAAAATAAAGAAAGATCCTCTTCTTGTGTGAAGGGGATCTTCTTTTTATAGCGTTTTAGTTTTCGGATTAGGTGGTGTAACGGGTGTATCATTTTCAGGAACTCTAGTTAATAAGAATCCACCTATAATAAACAATACGATAATACTAAGGACACCAGCGTTTGTTTTTCCCGTTAATTGCGTTGTAACACCGACTAATACTGGACCCATGATCGCGGCAAACTTGCCAAATATATTATAAAATCCGAAGAATTCATTTGCCGATTCTTTAGGTACTAGTTTTGCAAAATAGGAACGACTAAGTGCTTGAATACCACCTTGAGAAGTGGCAACTAACATTGCTAAAATCCAGAAATCGAGTGTCGTTTTTAAGAAATAAGCATATGTGCAAATGATGATATAAATAATAATACCAACATATAGCATTTTTTTCCCTGTAAATGTTTCTGATAATTTTCCGTATAATAAAGCGAATGGACAAGCTACAATTTGTGTGACAAATAAGATGATTAATAGATTCGTTGCACTAATACCGAGATCTGTTCCGTAAGCGGTAGACATAGTAATAATTGTATCGACCCCGTCAATGTAGAAGAAATAGGCGATTAGGAACATAAAGACTGTTTTATATTCTTTAATATTTTTAAAAGTATCAGCAAGGCGTTTGAAGCTCATTGCAATTGGTCTTGGATGGCGTTCAATATAATGTGTTTGCTCTACGTTTTTTAGCATTGGAATTGTAAATAATCCCCACCAAAGAGCTGTTATTGCGAATGAAATTTGACTGGCAATGCCGACTGATAAAGGGATAGTGCCTTTTTGAGCAAGAATAATAAGAGCGATACAACCGATAAAAGGAATTGTGCTCCCAATATAGCCTAATGCAAAGCCTCGTGTAGAAATTCGATCCATTCTATCTTTAGAGGTAACATCTACTAAAAATGCATCATAAAAAATGTTTGCTCCAGCAAAACCGACTAGTGCTAGCATATAGCAACCTAGTAATAAGTACCACTGGGATGTTGGGACGACTGCTAGCATACTTGTAAATACGATGCCGAGTCCAAAGAAGAATGTGAAAAATCGTTTTTTAAACCCTTTATAATCAGCAACTGTGCCGAGAATAGGAGCAAGTATAGAAATTAAAAGTGTAGCGAATGAGTTTGCATATCCCCAATATGCTGTTGAAGTTGCACCAGATAGTCCAGCTTCTTTTGCAGCTGCTTTAAAGTAAATTGGGAATAGTGCAGTTGTAATGACGAGCGAATATACCGAATTCGCCCAATCATATAATATCCAGCTTTTTTCTTGTCTGGACATTTTTTTCATATAATGTTCCCCCTTAAATTGTTCTACTAACAGTGTACAAAAATAAAAATTATAAAAAGAGAAACAGTGATGATTTTTACATAACTTTTACATATATACACAGTTCTTTACAATTGTAGTAAATCCTTTATAATGGATCCGTCTGTTTCGCCTAAGTGCAAACCGAGTAATCTTGCGATAGTCGGACCTTCATCAATAAGTCTCATATACGGGATTGTAACGCCACTTTGAATACCTTTTCCAGCAGCGATAAAAATTGTTTCATAGTTAGGCTTTGTTGGGGAGTAACCATGAGTTCCAAATGTATATTTTTTACTAGAAGTAACATCTTTTTTAGTAATTTCTTTTATAAAATCACCGGTATAATTTTCAGTGAAATAATACCCCTCTTGTGCTTCCAACATAAATAAACAATTACCATCTGCACCGGATTCTTTCGCCGCTTCATCATGAAGTATAAATTCAATGCCATTTTGTTTATTTTGAAGCAGTTCTTCAAGAAGTAGTTGTACTTCCCGAATGGTATCCGTATCGTTTTTGTCTTTCACATATACATAGGCAGAACCGTCGCAACTTTGACAGTAGGCCTTCCAGTCTACTAATTTACCTTCTTTATTTAGAGATATAAGCTCTTTTTGATGGAATAGCACATTTAATTGAATTGATTTGTTTTCACTTAAAGCGCTATGATCACCAAGGGCAATAATTGTACTTTCTTCGTATATTCCACTTTCTTTTAATGCATGAATAATTTTTCCTAGACGTTCGTCGTGCCTATGGATAGCTGCTATTGTTTCGTTAGATTCAAAGCCATGATAGTGTCTTTGTGTGTCTAAATCAGTGAAATGCACAAACATGACATTAGGCCTTTTTGTAAGGATTGTATGTACAGCAGAAGCAAGAACGAAATCATCGAGTTCAGGTTGTGATAATCCATTTCGTATATGACCGAACCGTCGATTTAAATCTAATTGGTATAGCGGGCTACCGCTAAATAATGAAACTAAAATTTGATTTTGCCACGGTCTATTTGGAAAGATTTCCGGTAAATTGTAATCAATGTTTGCTCTTCCAGTAACAGGCCAAAGAAGGGCTGCTGTCGTTAAATTTGCTTTGCGTGCTTCATCATATAATGTTGTTCCTTTTATCGATTTTCGGTACCAATGCCAATCTGGTGATTCACGTCCTGGTTGAAGTAAAGTATTGGTAACAACACCATGTTTATTAGGGTAGTTTCCAGTAACGATTGTTGAGTGGCTTGGATATGTTACAGAAGGATAAATTGGTTCTACTTTTTCTACAACCGCGCCCTTTTTTATTAGAGATTGGAAGTTAGGTAATTTTTGTAGTATAGGAAAATCTAAAGCTGATAAACAGTCGAATGATAAAATAATGACACGATTAGTTAATGCTTTATCCATAAAGTAATCCTCCTAATTATATAAAACCTATTCTTATATATTACTATTAATACCTAGTAATAAAAATATGTTTCTGAATAAAATTTATTATTTATTTTCAGAAAAATTAAACATATAATAAGTATAAGGGATTGAATGAAAGGAGGGAATACTATGGACTGGCTAGATGGATTTGGTATTTTTTACATCATTGGTGGAATCACGATTCTCCTAGTATTTGCTATTTCATATTTACTAAAGAAACGTTTTCCAGACAAACAGTTTGATATTATATTTTCACTTAGTTTAGTACTTCTTTGTTTAGCTTTCTTTCCTGTAACAATGATAGCTATTGGTGGGTGGGAAGGAATGGGATATGGATTTATTTGTTTCTTCGTTCTACTTGGTACACTTATCGGTATGGTTGCACATCAACTTGTGAAAATCGTTCGAAAGAGCTACGTATAAAACTACAAAAAATGAAAAGAATATATAAAAATAAGAAAATTAGCTATTGTTTTAAAAAAGAATTTGTATTATGATAATCAACAAATTTATTTCGTTATAACGCTGAAAAAGGACTAGTACATGTCCAACCTTTTTTGCAGAGAGAGAATCCGTTTGGCTGAAAGATTCTTAAAGGGCGATATGGAACCTACCTTTGAGTTCTGCATATGCAGCGGGAAATTCCCGTTATCAAAAAGAGAGCATATACAATTTTTGTGTATGAATCAGGGTGGTAACGCCGGCAAAGCTCGGTCCCTATTTAGGGGCGCGGGCTTTTTTGTATTTTCTAAAAGGAGGAAGACTGACTATGGCAAAAGAACAAGTGCAAGCCATTACGAAGATGGAAGAGGACTTTGCGCAGTGGTATACCGATATTGTAAAAAAAGCTGAACTTGTTGACTATTCAAGTGTAAAAGGGTGTATGATTCTGCGTCCGTACGGTTATGCCTTATGGGAGAATATGCAGAAAGTGATGGATGAAAAGTTAAAGGAAACTGGTCATGAGAATGTGTATATGCCAATGTTTATCCCAGAGAGTTTATTGCAAAAAGAGAAGGATCATGTTGAAGGATTTGCTCCTGAAGTAGCATGGGTTACGCATGGCGGGGATGAAAAGTTAGCGGAAAGACTTTGTGTACGTCCTACATCGGAAACTTTATTCTGTGAGCATTTCTCAAAGATTGTTCAATCATATAATGATTTACCAAAGTTATATAATCAGTGGTGTTCAGTAGTTCGTTGGGAAAAGACAACGAGACCATTCCTTCGTACAACTGAATTTTTATGGCAAGAAGGCCATACGATTCATGAAACGGCAGAAGAATCGCAAGCTGAAACGTTAAATATTTTAAATCTGTATGCCTCTTTCTGCGAGGAATACTTAGCGATACCAGTCATTAAAGGACAAAAAACAGAAAAAGAAAAGTTTGCGGGAGCGAAGGCAACTTATACGATTGAAAGTTTAATGCATGATGGAAAAGCACTTCAAACAGGAACATCTCATAACTTTGGAACGAATTTCTCTGAAGCATTTGATATTAAGTTTTTAGATCGTAACGGTAAGTGGCAATATGTACACCAAACTTCGTGGGGTGTATCAACGAGAATGATAGGTGGACTTATTATGGTCCATAGTGATAATAACGGACTTGTAATGCCGCCAAAAGTCGCTCCAGTACAAGTTGTTATTGTACCTATTGCTCAGCATAAAGAAGGTGTGTTAGAAAAAGCAACAGAGTTACAAGGACGTATTCAGAAGGTTGCGCGTGTAAAAATAGATGCTAGCACTAAAACACCAGGCTGGAAATTTAATGAGTATGAAATGAAGGGAATTCCAATTCGATTAGAAGTGGGTCCAAAGGATATTGAAAAGAATCAAGTTGTACTTGTAAGAAGAGATACGAAAGAAAAAGAATGTATATCAATGGATCAATTAGAAGAACGCATTCTATCATTACTGGAGGAAATTCATCATTCTTTATTTAATAAAGCAAAAGTATTTCGCGATGAGAATACGTATAGTGTGACGAATTTCGAAGAGATGAAAAAAGCAGCTGATGAAAAGCAAGGGTTTATTAAGGCGATGTGGTGTGGAGAACTAGCTTGTGAAGAGAAATTAAAAGAAGAAGTTGGAGTATCTTCACGTTGTATGCCTTTTGAGCAAGAACATTTAGCTGACGAATGTATTTGCTGTAGTAAAGAAGCAAAGCACATGGTCTATTGGGGAAAAGCATATTAATACGCTTTCTGATAGATGCCAAAAGGACTTTGGGTTGCATAATAAACTGCAATCCAAAGCCCTTTTTAGTTTTATATTGGTTTCATGTATTTTTTAGATGGAAGGATGTTGGTCTTTATTTTGCATTTTTACGGCGAATAAACAATAACATACCAATTAGGAATGTTGAAAGTCCTATTAAAATAGATGCAGGATAATGTGCTGCAGTATTAGGTAACTTATCACCTTGTTTTGTCGCATTATCTTTTACGTTACCACCTTGTGAACTGCTATCGCCCTTAACTCGATTGCCACCAGAACCGTTGCCACCAGAATCGTTGCTACCAGAGCCGCTGCCACCAGAACCGTTGCCACCAGAACCACTGCCACCAGAACCACTGCCATCAGAGCCACTGCCACCAGAACCGTTGCCACCAGAACCGTTGCCACCAGAACCGTTGCCACCAGAACCGCTACCGCCAGAACCGTTGCCACCAGAACCATTACCATCAGAGCCGCTGCCACCAGAACCGTTGCCACCAGAACCACTGCCACCAGAACCGTTGCCACCAGAACCGTTGCCACCAGAACCACTGCCACCGGAACCACTGCCATCAGAACCGTTGCCACCGGAACCACTGCCATCAGAACCGTTGCCACCGGAACCATTGCCATCAGAACCGTTGTCACCAGAACCGCTACCGCCAGAACCGTTGCCATCAGAGCCGCTGCCACCAGAACCGTTACCACCAGAACCACTGCCACCAGAACCACTGCCATCAGAGCCGCTGTCACCAGAGCCGCTACCACCAGAACCGTTGCTACCAGAGCCGCTGCCACCAGAACCACTGCCATCAGAGCCGCTGCCACCAGAACCGTTACCACCAGAACCACTGCCACCAGAACCGCTGTCATCAGAACCGCTACCACCAGAACCGTTGCTTCCTGGAGGTTTATTATTATCTTTTGAGTTTCCTTCTGCTAAATGATCGCTGTTTTGTACAATAGCGTTTGTTGGAGAGAAGTTTTCCGTGGCTGCATTACCGATATTCAAGCCGCTAAAAAAAGATAAAGAAAGTGTTGATGCTAAAATGAAGATTTTCGTCATTGTTTTCCTCCTGAAAAATTAATATTCCATCTAAAATACATCCCTTTGTAATATTTCATAGGAGATATAGTTTTATGCAAAAAACTATATAGATAAGATGTTCACAAATTTTATGGCTATATTTAGATATTCAAAATAAATATTTCGGAATGATATGTTAAGATTAATAGTAAGAAGAATAAAAAAGGGAGGGCTGAAGAATATAGGATTTCTTATATTCTTATAAAAAATTATGAAACAAACAACAAAACAAATAATAACAGGTACATTTCTAGCGACAGCAACATCTTTTATTTCGACGCATGCCTTTGCAGAAAGTGATAATTTAGCGACAGTAAATGCAACAAATTTAAATATACGTGAACAACCTACAACTCAAGGGAAAGTTATAGGAACAGTAAAAAAGGGAACAAATGTACAAGTTTTAAGTAAGGAAAAAGAATGGGCTAAAATTTCTCATGATGGAAAAGAGGGGTATGTCACATTACAATTTTTAGGATTTTCGAATGGAAATCCAAACGTTGAACAAAAACAACAATTAACGATTAATAATGGACAAAAAGAAGAGGGAATTGTTACGGCAACTCGTTTGAATGTACGTAATAGTCCAACTCTAGGTAGTTCAATGATTGGCTATGTTCAAAAAAATGAAAAAGTAACGGTATTAGGAAAAGCGAACGGCTGGGCAAAGATTGAATATAAAGGAAAAGAGGGATATGTATCTTTAGAGTTTTTAAAATTTGGAGATGCAATTCAAACACCTGACACTTCTGGCCAAAAGCAACTGCAACCAATAATCAAAAATGGAGCACAAGAAGTAGGAACAATCAATGCAACAAGCTTACGAGTAAGAAGCGCAGCGAATACAAGTAGCTCGGTTTTAGGGAACCTAAAAAATGGTGAAAAAGTAACAGTACTAGGAAAAGCGAATGGTTGGGCAAAAATAAGCTATCAAGGAAAAGAAGGGTATGTATCGTTAGAGTTTGTGAAAATTGATGGCAACACAGAAGAGATAAAAAAGCCGGAACAACCGAAAACATCAGATGCAACGATTAAAAATGGAACGCAAGAAGTAGGAACGATCAATGCGACAAGTCTCCGAGTAAGAAGCGCAGCGAATACAAGTAGCTCGGTTTTAGGGAACCTAAAAAATGGTGAAAAAGTAACAGTACTAGGAAAAGCGAATGGTTGGGCAAAAATAAGCTATCAAGGAAAAGAAGGGTATGTATCGTTAGAGTTTGTGAAAATTGATGGCAACACAGAAGAGATAAAAAAGCCGGAACAACCGAAAACATCAGATGCAACGATTAAAAATGGAACGCAAGAAGTAGGAACGATCAATGCGACAAGTCTCCGAGTAAGAAGCGCGGCGAATACAAGTAGCTCGGTTCTAGGAAACTTAAAAAATGGTGAAAAAGTAACAGTACTAGGAAAAGCAAACGGCTGGGCGAAAATCAATTACCAAGGAAAAGAAGGGTATGTGTCGTTAGAGTTTGTGAAGTTAGAAGCAGGAAAACAAGAAGAAAAGCCAGCGGAAGACATTACGAATGGAACGCAAGAAGTAGGAACGATCAATGCGACAAGTCTCCGAGTAAGAAGTGCGGCGAATACAAGTAGCTCGGTTCTAGGAAACTTAAAAAATGGTGAAAAAGTAACAGTACTAGGAAAAGTAAATGGCTGGGCGAAAATCAATTACCAAGGAAAAGAAGGTTATGTGTCGTTAGAGTTTATAACGATTGGTAAAGATTCCATAGATCCAACAAACCCAACAAACCCTGGACAGGTAACAGAAGAACGAGCAGTTGTAAATGCGTCTTTATTAAATGTACGTAAAGGTCCATCAACAGGTGCGGCAGCTGTCGGTCATTTGAAAAATGGAGAGACTGTTACGATCATAGGAAAAGAAAATGGCTGGGCAAAAATCCGTTTTAATGGCGGAGAGGGGTATGTTTCGTTACAGTTCTTAAAAGTTAAACAAGGTTCGTCTTCTTATGAAATTGTTACCTCATCACAAAAGGTTCAAAAACCAAATGAAGCGGAAGCAACACAAATTATGCAGAATATGAAAGAAGATGCTTACATTAAAAGTGACGGTAAAGTTGTAAATATGAAGCAAGGTTTCGTTCGTGCAAATGGTGTTATTAATATTTATGATATTACGACGGGTAAAAAGCTCACATATGTAAAGGGTGGAGCTGACCTGAAATTTGTAAAAGCTGTTGATGATCGTATTCATGTCCAAATTGATGGTATGACAGGTTATGTGAATATAAATGATGTTACATTACATCCGACAATGACTGGTGAGAAAACGTCGTATTATGCAACTAAAAATGGCAAGTTATATCATTATGTATACAATCCGGAAAATGGTAAACATGCAACGTATCAAATTGGTAATGCTCCGAAACATTTAAAAGAAGGAGAGCGTTACGAGGCTTTTGATAAGAAGCAAATTGGAGGACAAGATAGTTATCAATACTTTGAGTATATGCCACTTCGTGCAACATCTACTTATACAGGAGATGAAATTGATAATTTCTTACGTAAATCGAATGCAAAGAGTCCACTTATTGGATTAGGAAAATATTTTGTAAGTGCAGCAGAGAAATATAAGATGAATGCCGGTTACTTAGTGTCACATGCAATTTTAGAATCAGGATGGGGAACAAGTCGTATCGCGCAAGATAAGAAAAATTTATTTGGCTTTAGAGCGGTAGATTCAGATCCATATAATGGTGCAACTGGATTCAAAACATGGGAAGAAGGTATTGATTTTTGTGCGGCATATATAGATAAGCATTACTTAAATCCAAGTGGAAATACATATAATGGTGGAAACTTAGGAGATAAGGCACAAGGAATGAACGTCATGTATGCAAGTGATGAAAATTGGGGACAGCAAATTGCCTCGCTTATGTATAGAATTGATGCAATGAATGGAAGTAAAGATTTAAATAAATATCGACTTGGAACGTTAACGGCAGGTTCTCCGATATTCAAAAGTATGGCTGAAGGTCAGACTGGAATGACATCTCGCAACATTATGGTAGCCATTAAGAAAACAGTTAATACACCACAAGGATCGTATTATGAAATTGTTTCGGATAATAAAGAATACAACAGTGTCTACGTAAAAGCTGGATCTGTAAATCTTGTGAACTCTTATTAAAGGAAAACATCATCATTTCAATGCAGAAAAGTGAAGTTCATAATGTTAGAGGAAGTGACAGTGTGAAAAAATATATCGCATTTGATATTGGTGGTACACAGATTAAATATGGGATTATTTCAAAATCTGGGATATTACTAAATCACGAAACTACATTAACAGAGGCCCATTTAGGTGGGGAACAAATCGTTCAAAAGATTATTAGCTTGGCGGAGCAATTAATGAATGAACATGTTGTTTCTGGAATCGGTATTAGTACAGCCGGAATTGTAGATATTCATAGAGGAATCATAACTGGCGGCGTGGATCATATTCCACGCTATGCTGGTATTCCTATTATTGATAGATTACAAGCTGTATTAAAAGTTCCTATATCCATTGAAAATGATGTCAATTGTGCTTTGTTTGGAGAGATGTGGCAAGGTGTTGGAAGAAATGAAAATAATTGCATTATGCTTACCCTTGGAACGGGAATAGGGGGAGCTATTGTTATTAATAAAAAACTGTACAGAGGTCATTCATTTAGTGCTGGTGAATGGGGCAATATGTTGATCGAAGGGAAACAATTTGAAGAGGTTGCCTCGATTTCAGGGTTAATTTCTCTTGTGCGGAAGTATAAAGGTAGCGGGAATTGGAACGGTGAAAAAATTTTTGAATTATATGATCAGAAGGATAAAGAAGTTATACATGCCGTTCAAATATTCTTTAAACATTTAGCCATTGGAATTAGTAATCTTGCTTATATCTTCAATCCAAAAGTAATTATTATTGGTGGAGGGATTACTAATAGAGGTAATCGATTTTTAGAAGAAGTAAAGGAAGAGGTACGAAAATATTTAAATCCTGAGATTTATAGTAATTGCGAGATTAAAATCGCACAAAATCGTAATCACGCAGGAGTGATTGGTTCGATTTACCACTTCTTACATCAATATAAATAAATGATATAGGTGTTTTCATATAATTGAGAATTTATTCTTTTTCTCAATAGATAAATAATGCTACAATATAAGAGAAGAATACAATATTTTCCGATTAGGAAAATGCTTTGTAGAAAGGAAGAAACTTCATGCCTATTATTTTAGAAAAAGGACAAAAGATCGATTTAACGAAAGGACAACCGAGAGTAGCAAAACTACAGGTTGGCTTAGGCTGGGATCCAATTGGGCAATCAGGTGGGTTTCTGTCTTCATTATTTGGAAGTAAACCAAATGTAGATTGTGATGCATCAGTTGTTATGTTAGAAGGAGAGCGTTTTTTAAATAAAAATGATTTAGTTTACTTTGGAAACAAACTTTCTACTTGTGGTAGTATTATTCATTCAGGAGATAATTTAACAGGTGAAGGCGCTGGTGACGACGAAACAATTTTCGTAGAATTACATAAAGTTCCGAGCCGTATTAATCGTTTAGTATTCGTTGTAAATATTTATGACTGTGTAAATCGTCGTCAAGATTTTGGGATGATTCGTAATGCATATATTCGTATTCAAAACCCGCAAACAGGTGAAGAATTAGCACGTTATAACTTGTCAGATAACTATGCTGGCAAAACGACTCTAATTGCAGGAGAAATGTACCGACACGGAAGTGAGTGGAAGTTTTCAGCGGTTGGAGAAGGAACACAAGATAAAAATTTAAGTGAGATTGTATCACGTTATCAATAAAATAAACCGAGGAGGAATTGTATATGGCATCAATTTCGTTGAAAAAGGGACAAAAGGTAGATTTAACAAAAACGAATCCAGGTCTTTCAAAAGTTCTTGTAGGACTTGGTTGGGATACGAATCGTTATGACGGACAAAACGATTTCGATTTAGATGTTAGTATTTTCTTAGTAGGTGCGAATGGTAAAGTTTCAGGCGCAGAGGATTTCGTCTTCTACAATAATCCAAAAGGTGCGAATGGTGCTGTAGAGCATTTAGGAGATAACCGCACAGGCGAAGGTGAAGGCGATGACGAATCAATTAAAGTAGATTTGAAAAATGTTCCTGCTCACATCGAACGTATTTGTTTCACAATTACAATTTATGATGGAGAAGGCCGTAGCCAAAACTTTGGACAAGTTTCTAACGCTTTCGTACGTATTCTAGATGAAGAGAAAAATGCAGAATTAATTCGTTACGATTTAGGAGAAGACTTCTCTATTGAAACAGCGGTAGTAGTGGGTGAATTATACCGTCATGCAGGTGAATGGAAGTTCAATGCAATTGGAAGTGGATTCCAAGGTGGATTAGGTTCTCTATGTAATAACTTTGGTTTAGATGTAGAGTAATAGATTTATATATCCATCGGTGAAACGCATGTTTACTGATGGATATATTTTTAAAGATTAAAATATAGAGGTGAATATAAATGGTTATTCAGTTACAAAAAGGACAGAAGATCGATTTAGGTAAGACAAGCCCTGGTTTAACAAAAGCGGTAATTGGTCTTGGGTGGGATATTAAATCTTATGATGGTGGATCTGATTTCGATTTAGATGCATCGGCATTTCTATTAGATGCGAACGGAAAATGTACGAAGGAAACTGATTTTATTTTCTATAACAATTTACAGTCTCCTTGTGAATCTGTTCTGCATACAGGAGATAACCGTACAGGTGAAGGTGAAGGCGATGATGAGCAACTTGTTGTCGATTTGAAGAAAGTTCCAGCAGATGTACATAAAATTGCAATCACAGTTACAATTTATGATGGTGAAGGCCGTAATCAAAACTTTGGACAAGTCGGAAACGCATTCGTTCGTTTAGCGAATGAGGAAACAAACGAAGAAGTTCTTCGTTTTGATTTAGGGGAAGATTTCTCCATTGAAACAGCAGTTGTCTTTTGTGAATTATACCGTCATAATGGACAGTGGAAGTTTAATGCAGTAGGAAGCGGTTTCCAAGGTGGATTAGGTGCGCTTGTAAGAGCGTATGGCTTGGATGCATAAGAAGGGAAACGACATTCGTTTCCTTTTTTTGACCTTTCTATAAATCTAGCAAAGAATAGGGGATAAAGGTAAGATGAGCATTTTGCAAGAAATCATTAATACGTATGCTCAGTTTTTCGACTTAGATATGTGGATTAAAGTGTTGCAAGATCCAGTATCTTGGGGATTAATTGGTACACTTGTTGTACTTGAAGGGTTACTATCTGCTGATAACGCACTTGTGTTAGCGGTAATGGTAAAACATCTTCCGGAAGAGAAACGTAAAAAAGCATTATTCTACGGACTTATTGGAGCTTATGTGTTCCGCTTTATTGCGATTGGAATTGGAATGTTCTTAATTAAATTATGGTGGGTAAAACTTCTTGGTGCGCTTTACCTTGCTTGGTTATCAGTGAAATACTTTATTGATAAGCGTAAAGGTGCAAGTGAAGAAGAGGAAGCTCATGGTATGAATCAAAATAGTATTCTCTTTAGAATGTTCGGTGTCTTCTGGGGAACGGTTGCGATGGTTGAATTAATGGATATCGCGTTCTCTGTAGATAGCGTACTTGCTGCATTTGGTGTATCAAATGAAGTTTGGATTTTACTATTAGGCGGAATGCTCGGTATTTTAATGATGCGTGGTATTGCTGGCGTATTTTTAAAATTGTTAGAGCGTATTCCAGAATTAGAAACAACAGCGTATATTTTAATTCTAATTATTGCAGCGAAAATGTTATTGTCTCTAATTGATATTCACATTAGTCATACACTGTTCTTTATTATTTTACTTGTAGCATTTGGAGCAACATTTATAATTCACTACATGAAGAATTCTGGACAGGCTAAAGAAGAAGTTGCAGCTACTAAAAATAATCATAAATAATTGAAATGGGTTTGCTCGTTATGCGAGCGCCCATTTTTTATAACTAAAAATAGTTTATAATAGAAGAGAGACTTTATAAAAACGTAAATGTTTTTGGAGGTGAACTGTTGTGTTTTCACGTTTTACACTTCAACCATGTGCATTAAAAGAAGAATCAGATTTAAAACAATTTGAAGCGCTTTTAGAAAAACGCCCACAATATGAACTGACAGAGAATGAAATGAAATTTAGTTATATAGCAACGCGTATTCTTGGTGTTCCTAATGATGTAGATGAATATTTCAATGATTTATTTGATTATAGTGAAGCAAAAGGGATTGAGGTTTTGCATGAACAAAATTTAAATAAGGTGATTGATTCCGAAAAACTGCGTCATATTCAAGAAGTTTTTGCGTTACATCAAGAAGCACCAAATGGACTTACAGTAAATAGGCTTGTAGCCCATTTGTCTGGAAAGCAACTATTACCGCAAGTAGACAATCCTGATTTGCAACATTATATACATACGACGTTTATTTCTGTATTGAAATTGTATGAGAAACAACATAATCAATCTTTAAAGACAGAAGGATTCCGTCGTTTCTTAATCGATATGATTAAGTTAAGTGAGAATTATGTAACGAAGTGGTTTTCTACGATTAATTATAAGAAACAAATGCCGCGTATCATTTGGTATGGTGATGCACAGGAAAGTCGTATATATTTCTTATACTTTCTTATTATGCTCGGCTGTGATGTACTTTATTATCACCCGGAAGGAAAAGATGGCTTTGAGAATATCGATGAAGCGGGAAGAACTTTTGTTGTGTCTCATTCAAGCCGTATTTCTCTTGAACCATTTCCCGATCGTCGTTGCGAACGCGTCGCAACAGTAGCGTACCAAGCTTCAAAGGAAATTGAGCAAGTACTTCACCATGATAATTCACTACTGTATAAGCCGTGGCAATTCCGTTCGTATACACCTGTAGCACGTACATTAAAAACGACATATGATGAACTCTTTTTAATTACGAAAGAAAAGTCGTTTGTACGCCCAACATTCTTTGTTGAAAATAAACACATTTATATCCCTTCTTTATTTGCAAAAATATCAGGCGTTTCAAAGAACGATAAAGAATATTTTCAACGATTAAAGGCAGTTACATCATTCGATAACAGTTTATTAATTAATACATTCCCGTTTACGAAAGAACAAAAAGCGAATTTCCAATATCATTACCGAGATGCATTGGACCGCGGAGGAAAGTTACACCCGGATTTAATTATGAATAGCCATTGGTGGCCGCATAAGCGTTTACCGGAAGGTTTACAGCATGGTATTGCAGAGGCAATCATCCATACGTGTGAAAGTGAAATGTGTAAACCAGTTGGGAAAGAGATGAAACAAGAGGTAGCACTATATGTTTTCGCGCAGCTCTCTCAAATACCACCGAATATTTTAGAACAGCTTGAGAAATTTGATTATTCACAAGATGTACCGAAAATTGTTATATTTAATAATGAGAAGAGTGGAGAATTAACTCGTTCCGATGCTGTTTTACTACTATTTTTAAATCAAATTGGAGTAGATGTATTCCATTTCAATCCAACGGGGAGAAACGATATTGAACCGTATATTGAAGCAGGCGCATTTGATTCACATTGGCTTGAGGAAGTTAATTTTGATCTTGAGTTTCATGGTTCATCAGCCTATAAAAATTTATCACAAACAATAAAAGGACTATTTCGTCCATTTTTATAAGGAAAGGGAGAATACCATATGAATAACCCAGTCGTACTAGATTCAAAAACAGAATTAAATGAGCAAACCGCACAAGATGTCCGTTTACAACTTAGACAAGATGCGGAAGTACAACGTATTTATAATGCGGTAGATATTAAAGATCAGTTAGAATTAATCGAGCTTGGAAAAGAACCGTCTATAGAAATTTCACGTTTCGCTGATCAAATTTTACATACAATGTCTTTATCAAAAATAGAAGACTCTGGTGAATTATTAAAACAGCTTGGTAAAATTATGGACAGGTTTGATAGTAAAGATTTTGCGGAAGAGAAAAGTGGTTTCTTCTCACGTATGTTCAAAAAAGCAGATAAAATGATTGAACAAATCTTTAGTAAGTATCAGACAATGGGTCGCGAAATGGATAAAGTATACGTAGAAATTACGAAGTATCAAGATGAAATGAAAAAATCAATTGGTACGTTAGATGGCTTGTATGAGCAAAACTTAAAGTATTATTTAGATTTAGAAAAGTACGTAGTGGCAGGAGAAATGTTATTAGAGCGTTTAAATACAGAGTTAGTCCCGATGTATGAAGAGCGCGTACGTAATAATGATCAACTAGCAGGTATTGAATTAGAATCACTTAAAAACTCTGTTGAAATTTTAGAGCAACGTATTGATGATTTAGAAAAGGCACGTATGGTTGCTCTACTTACAGCACCACAAATTCGTATGATTCAACGTGGTAACAATAAATTAATAGGTAAGATTAATACAGCATTTATTACAACGATTCCTATCTTTAAAAATGGTATCATTCAAGCGGTAAATGCGAAACGTCAAAAGCTTGTTGCAGATTCTATGGCTGAACTTGATCGTCGTACAAATGAGTTACTGAAGAAAAATGCACAAAATATCGCAACTCAAAGTGTGGAAGTAGCGAGATTATCAGGTTCTTCTAGTATTAAGATGGAAACACTTGAAGAAACTTGGAACATTATTTCAAGAGGTATGCAAGAAACACAACAAATTGAAGAGCAAAATAAACGTGAGCGTGAAGAAAGTCGTAAGCGCATGGCTACACTAACAGAAAACATCAAAAAAGAATTACAAGGATAAAGTGAAACTTTAATCAGTGGGTTTTTGTTCATCCTCACTGATTGTTAACCTTCACCAATTGGGCGTTTATGGGCAGTTGATCTCCCACCTCAAGCTGAATTTTGAGGTGGGAGTTTTACTACCGGGAAAATAGTGGGATAAAGAAAAGGCAATGAGGAACAGTCCTCATTGCCTTTTAGTTTCTCTTAACTAATTTAATGATTTCATTCACAACGAGCGGAATGATACTTAACAAGAGAACAAATCCCCAATCGCGTAATGTTAATGCATGTACACCGAATATATTCGCTAGAGGAGGGATGGAGATGATACATACTTGCATAAGAACACCAATAAGAAGTGAGAAGACTAAGTATTTATTTGTAAATATCCCAATTGAGAAAATCGATTTCGTTCTTGAACGCAAGTTAAATGAATGAACGAGCTGAGAAAAACTAAGAACGACAAATGCCATCGTTTGAGCATGTAATAGAGCATCTTCATCAATTTGCTCTGGGAAAAGTGGAAATAAGTTTGTATCTCCAGCATAGAGTTTCGCCCCAACGATAAAGGCAGCTAACGTTAAAAATCCAATTACAACACCATTGAAAATAAGAAAAGGGACGCTCCCGCTAAATAGACTTTCTTTCGCACGTCGTGGTTTTTCTTTCATCACATCTGAATCTTCAGGATCAACACCGAGTGACAATGCAGGAAGTGTGTCGGTAATTAAATTAACCCACAAAATGTGGATTGGGCGTAATGGTGTCGCCCAGCCAAGTAAAATAGCTAAAAATAAAGCGATAATTTCTCCGAAGTTACAAGAGAGTAGGAAGAGAATCGATTTTTTTATGTTACGGTAAATATTTCTGCCTTCTTCAACGGCTTTAACGATAGATGAGAAGTTATCGTCTGTTAAAACGACATCTGCTGCGCCTTTTGCAACATCTGTCCCTGTAATGCCCATTGCTACGCCAACATCTGCTTGTTTTAAAGATGGAGCATCATTGACGCCATCACCAGTCATAGAAACGATATTTCCTTTCGCACGTAATGCTTTTACAATCTTCACTTTATGTTCTGGAGAGACCCTAGCGAATACATGTAAGTGATTAATTTTGTTTGCTAGTTCTGTATCTGAAATGTTATCTAGTTCAGTTCCAATCATAATTTCAGATTTTTCTTCAGCAATACCAAGTTCTTTGGCAATTGTAAAGGCGGTATCCTTATGATCACCAGTAATCATAACTGTACGAATACCAGCTTTTTTACACTCTGTAATGGAATCTTTTACTTCTGTGCGTGGTGGATCAATCATACCGACAAGACCGATAAAGATGAGATTTTCTTCGAGATGATTAATATCCACATCGTTCGCATTATATTGTTTAAATGCGAATGAAAGTACTCTTAAAGCTTCTTGAGACATTGCCCCGGCAGCTTCTAATATTTGATTTTTATCAGAATTTGTGAAGACCTCAACTTTGTCATTTATAAAGATATGGGTGCAGTGAGGTAAAAGTTTATCAATAGCACCTTTCGTCATACTATAGTAGCTTTCATCGTATGTATGCACTGTTGACATCATTTTACGATCAGAATCAAAAGGTAGCTCGTTAACACGTTCATGTTTATTTTCTAAATGATCTTTTTGCATGTTAAAAGTGCTTCCAGCAACGAGAAGGGCAATTTCAGTAGGGTCCCCAGTTTGGGATTCACTACTATAAGACGCATCATTACATAACACCATATTTTCTAACAATAGACGGTGTACATCATTATTTACATTCAAATTTTCTAACTGAGCGTATGTGTTATCACTATAAAAGTGAGTAACGGTCATTTTATTTTGCGTTAATGTACCTGTTTTATCTGAACAAATAATTGTGACAGACCCGAGAGCTTCAACAGCTGGTAGTTTACGAATGATAACGTTTTGTTTAATCATACGCTGCACGCCAATTGCAAGAACGATGGAAACGATAGCTGGTAGTCCTTCAGGAATAGCCGCTACAGCTAAACTAATTGCAGTCATAAACATTTCTAACGTATCGCGTCCTTGTAAAAAACCGATGAGAAACATAATAGCGCAAATGGCTACAGCGACAAAGCCTAAATATTTTCCTACTTGTGCTAAGCTTTTTTGAAGTGGTGTCATATCATCATCTGATTCATGTAAAAGGGTAGCAATCTTACCAATTTGTGAGTTCATACCAGTTTCAACAGCAACACCAACGCCACGTCCGTATGTTACTAGCGTCGACATAAAGGCCATGTTTTTTTGATCGCCCAGTGGCACTTGTTCATCAGTTTGCATAGAAGGATGATAAAGTGCATCCTTATCAACAGGGACGGACTCACCAGTTAGAGCAGATTCTTCAACTTTTAAATTTGCTGTTTCGATAAGTCGTAAATCACATGGTATATAACGTCCAGCATCGAGCATGACGATATCACCTGGAACGACTTGTTCAGATGGAATTTCTTTTAGTTCGCCGTCTCGTTTTACGATAGCTTTAGGTGTTGCCATTTTTTTTAGTGCTTCCAAAGCTTGCTCAGCCTTTGACTCTTGGATGACACCAATAACTGCATTTAATATGACAACGAGCGCGATAATGCTTGCATCTGCCCATTCACCTACAAAGGCAGAAATAAGGGCAGCTATAAGAAGAACATATACGAGGACATCATTAATTTGGGAAAAAATCCGCTGCCATAAAGTACGTTTTTGTTTTACTGTTAATTCATTTGAACCAAATTGTTTTAAGCGTTCATTTACACCGTCAGCGGTTAAACCACTTTGTTCATTTGTTTTAAGATCCGTTAATATTTGATCTTTCGTCTTACTGTACCATTTGCTCATAAGTAAGCACCTCCAGTAAAAACAGTTAGCAATGGTAGTGTTGCTATTATTTGTGAGTAGTATGTACGGAGAAAAAATCTAAGATGAGCTTCTACTTCTATTGTACAATATTTTACAGTTGGTTGAGGAAAAGAGAAGAGTTGTCATGAATTTGTTGGAAATAAAAAAGAGCCTCATATAAGAGAGGCTTTTTTACTTTTTAATTAATGTACCTAATTCTTCTGTAATAGCTTGCATTTCACTAATGCTGAATGTTTCACGTTTCATAACATGCTCATAGATGTCACGTAAGTCCTCGTACATTTCTTCGTTAAAGCTAGCGGCTCTCATCGCTCCAGCATTAACCATACGTAATTTTTCTTTAATAGCTTCGACCATATATTCAACGTTTTCTTCTGACTTTACGGATAAATCCACCGAAGTGTCCCCCTTTAAAATAACATAAGGCTATCTTAACATTTTTTTATCATTTTCGTTAATGAATCTTTTCAATCCTATTAAATTAGTAGGGATTTCCTTTATATTTAATAATTGGTTGTTTATACTATAAGTATATATTAAGAAATGCACCAAGAAAGGAAGAAACAAAAATATGGTTCAAGTATTATTTGTTTGTCTTGGGAACATTTGCCGTTCTCCAATGGCAGAAGCGATTTTTCGAGATCTTGTCGTAAAAGAGGGACTTGAAGAGAAAATTGTCATTGATTCTGCAGGAACTGGAGATTGGCACATTGGTCATCCGCCACATAAAGGAACACAAAAAATTTTAAAAGAAAATGAAGTCGTTTTTGAAGGAATTAAAGCAAGGCAAGTAGAAAAAGAAGACTTAACAAAGTTTGATTATATTATTGCCATGGACAACAAGAATATAGCAGATTTAAAAAGTTTAGGTAAAACTGGAGGCTATATTGGTAGGCTGTCCGACTTTGTTCCAGACGGTGGCTGGACAGACGTTCCTGACCCTTACTATACAGGGAACTTTCAAGAAGTGTATGACCTTGTAACAGAAGGGTGTGCAAAGCTATTAGCTTTCATTCGAAATGAACAAGGAATATGAGGAAGCTTAGAAAGAAATACTTTCTAACATAAGAAATGAAAGGGTGAAGGAATATGGCAAAGAAAAATAATATTGCTCGAAACATTGCGCTTGGTGTAGCGGCAGGTGTAGCTGTATCCATGTTAAAGAAAGAAAACCGTGAAAAGGTAAAAAACACTGCTGAAAAAGCAAAAACAAAGATGATTGAAATTGGTGAAAATGCAAAGATTAAAGAAAAAGTGCAAACTGTTACAGATAAAGGACGCGAACTTGCTGATTTCAATGTAGTGAAAGCGAAAGTAGCAGAAATTAAAAAATTGACGCCGTCAGTTGTAGAGACGTTAAAAGAAACGAAAGAAATTTTTAGTAAGAAAAAAATTGAGCGAGAAGAAAAGCCAGAAACGATTGAAATTCAAGCTGTATCTCCAAAGGCAGATGAGCTTAAAGCAGAAGAAGAGCCAGTAGTTGCTGAAGATGGTGGTATGAAAGAAGCACGTGAATTATTTATGAAAGACTCACATGCAGAGGAAAAAAAAACTGAAGCGTACATTGAGTTAAAGCAAGATAAAGAAGAGAAGAAAAGCGTTTAAACATATATGAGAAAAATTTTAGAAAAGGTAAGAAGAAATCGCACTTATTCGTTCGGTAAAGATTTATACGATCGGACGATGCGTGATGATGTAGCGGGCTTGGCAGCACAGCTCGCTTATTTCTTCTTACTTGCTATTTTTCCTGGGCTTGTTTTCTTAATTACGCTTCTTGGATTTATTGACCTTCAAACAGAAAGTGTGCTCAATTTATTAGAACCGTACGTACCTGAAGATGCAATGTACTTAATTGAAGTAAACGTAGATAAAGTTGTAAATGAGCAAAATGGTGGTTTATTATCATTTGGTTTACTGTCGATGCTATGGTTTGCTTCAAATGGAGTAAATGCGGTTATGAATGCTTTTAACCGTGCGTATGATGTAACCGAAACACGTTCCTTTATTAAAACAAGAGCTTTATCAATTGTGTTTACATTAGCCATCATTTTTATGATTGTGTTTGCTCTAATTGTCCCAGTGTTCGGACAAGTGATTGGGGCAGCGGTATTTAAAGCAATTGGTTTATCGGATAGTTTTTCTTACGTATGGAGTATTACACGATTAGTAGCGAGTTTCTTCGTACTATTTGCCTTGTTTAGTTTTTTATATACATTTGCACCAGATCGAAAGTTAAAAAGAAGAGAAGTCATTTCAGGAGCAATATTTGCTACTGTAGGGTGGATTGTGGTATCGTACTCATTTGCTTATTATGTAGATAAGTTTGCGAATTACGCCAATACATATGGTGGTCTCGGTGGAATTATTATTTTAATGTTATGGTTTTACTTAACTGGATGGGTAATTTTACTTGGCGGTGAAATTAATGGTCTACTCCATCACTATAGAACGGGTGACAATAATTCCCGTAATGAATAATGAGCTCTTGTTCCATAATAAAAAGGAACAGGGGGGATATTTCATGAGTAATAATAAAAAGAACCACAATAATAAAAACAACAATAAACAAAAGAGCAGTTCGCATCCGAAGCATAAAACAAGTAGTAGTGCGAACGGGCATAATAGCTACCATTAAAAAAAGCGGGTCCTCTATGAGGGACCCGTTTTTATTTGTTTCCTTTTAATAATCGTAACCCGTTTAAAATGACAAGAATTGTACTTCCCTCATGCCCAATAACACCAAATGGAAGAGCTAAAAATTGCAAGAAGTTTGAACAGATTAGCAGTGCAATTACAGCTAGAGAAAATACTACATTTTGCTTTACAATACGGTTCATTCGTTTTGATAAACGGATGGCTTGGGAAAGTCGAGACAATTCGTTCTTCATAAGTACAACGTCTGCAGTTTCTAAAGCTACGTCTGTTCCTTCACCCATTGCAACACCAATGCTAGCAGTAGCGAGCGCGGGTGCATCATTTATACCATCTCCGACCATTGCTACTGTACCGTATTTTTCTTTTAACTTTTTAATCGTTTCAACTTTTGTTTCTGGTAAACAGGATGCATAATATTCTTTTATATTGCTTTCAGCAGCAATGGCTTTTGCGGTTTCTTCATTATCGCCAGTAATCATGATTGCTTCCACACCAATGCTTTGTAAATCGCGAATAGCAGCAATGGTTTCTTGGCGGAGTGTATCTTTTAAAGCGATAAGTCCAAGGATACCATCTTCATCACTTATATAAACGACAGTTTTCCCTTCTTTTTCAAGGGAGGTAGAAATACCATTATGAAATGTCTTTGTTTCTTCCCCGATAAAATCAGCTTTACCAATTTTATAAGCTTTATTTTCTAATGTTCCTTTTAATCCAAAACCAGTTACATCTTCAACGTTTTCGGGTTTTTTTATCGAAATATCATAAGCATGTTTTGCATATTTAACAATGGATTCAGCTAAAGGATGTGTAGAGTGACTTTCAATTGATGCTGTAATAGAAAGTACTTCACTTTCTGCTATACCTTCTCGAACATATACATCTGTTACAGTAGGTCTTCCTTGTGTTAATGTTCCTGTTTTATCAAAGGCAATCGCCTTTACTGAAGCTAGACGTTCTAAATGAATGCCGCCTTTAAAGAGAATACCGTTTCTCGCTCCGTTAGAAATTGCAGATAAAGTTGCGGGTGTAATAGCTGCAACTAGTGCACAAGGAGAAGCGACTACAAGTAAAATCATAGCGCGATAAAATGTTTCATTCCAACTCCAATCCAGTAAGAAGTGAGGAACGAACATCATAAGCGCAACAACGAGTAGTACACCTTTTACGTATGTTCCTTCAAATTTTTCGATGAATAGTTGTGATGGTGATTTTTCACTTTGTGCACTTTGAACGAGACGAATAATCTTTTGGAATAATGTTTGATCGCTCGGCTTTGTAATTGTAATTTCAATAGCACCACGTAAATTCACAGTTCCAGCAAACACTTCATCGCCGAATTTTTTCTCATTCGGAATAGGTTCTCCTGTAATAGCAGCTTCATCAATATTTGTTTCACCATTATGAATTGTGCCATCAGCAGGAACACGTTCACCGGGTTTAATTAAAATAATGTCGTTAATTTGTAATTCTCCAACAGGAACACGTTCCTCGGTTCCATTTGAAATACGTAATGCTTCTTCAGGCTGTAAATCAAGAAGTGCTGAAATTTCTTTTTGACTTTTACTTAACGTATAAGATTCCATTGCACCACTTAGCGCAAAGATGAAGATTAAAATAGCACCCTCTGCCCAATAGCCAATCATGGCAGCACCGATAGCAGCAAAGAGCATGAGCATTTCAACATTTAGCTCTTTCTCTTCAATTGTGTCTGCAATGCCTTCTTTCGCTTTTGCAAATCCTCCAATTACATAAGCGAGGATATAGAAAGTAATACCTACACTTATCGCCTCATTTTTTGTGAATAACCAGCCAGCTAAAATGAAAATACCAGATAAGATTGCAAATATAAGTTCATAGTGCTTTTTTAGTGTTTGAATCCAAGATGGATTAGGTACGTTCTGTTTTGATGGTAATGTTTTTACTTCCGAGTTCATTATTACTCGCCCCTTTCAAATTCTTATTGAGAAAAAGAATCAAAATCGAAACCCCTATAAAACGACGAAAGCTGCCATCCGTAACGGATAGCAGCATTTCTGTTAAAACTGATTTTAATAGTTATTATGTTGTAATTATTCTATAGTATAGCATATGTTTTTGAGAGATGATATGTTTTTGTTTCAAGTATAAACCGAAAACTTGTGTTTTTACAGTTCCTTTGGTATATATGAATATTGTTCATAAAAAGATCGAAAAGGAAGACAACAAGTGAAGACAGAGAAATTTTTTACTCATCCGATTGGTGTATTTATTGCTGCGATAGTAGCAACCTTTTTATGGGGAAGCGCATTTCCCTTTATTAAATTAAGCTATGCTGAACTTGGGATTCGGCCACAAGAAGTCGGAGAACAAATATTATTTGCTGGTTATCGCTTTTTCTTATCTGGTATAATGCTCTTATTATTTTTTAAAGCGCTAGGAAAAGATATGCAGTTCAAAAAAGGAACAGGGAAGCAGTTAGTTCAAATTGGTTTGTTCCAAACTTTTCTTCAATATATATGTTTTTATATTGGAATGAGTTATAGCTCAGGAATTGAAGGAGCGATTATTTCAGGAACATCATCATTCTTTCAAATTTTACTCGCACACTTTTTATATAAAGATGATGCTCTCAATATGAGAAAAATAATGGGCGTATCAATCGGATTTTGTGGTGTCATTTTAGTGAATGTACCGAGTGATGGAAGTTTATCATTCCATTTTGGAATAGGTAGCTTATTACTTCTTGGGGCAGCGATGATGTATTCGTATGGAAATATATTAGCAAAAGAGGGTAGTAAAACGTTAGATATTGGGTATATGACAGCATACCAAATGATTTTTGGATCAGTTGGGTTACTATGTATAGGTGCATTACAAGTTGGAGCGATGCCATTTACTTTTAACCTATATACGATACTTATGCTCATATATTTATCGTTCTTATCGGCAGCGGGATTTTGTATATGGAATACAATTATGAAGTATAACAAAGTAGGAAAAGTCTCGATGTATATGTTCTTCATACCTGTCTTTGGTGTGTTATTATCGAGCATGATTTTAGGAGAAGCAATTCATTCATTTGTATTATTCGGTCTAGCATGTGTAGCAGCGGGAATCATTGTCGTAAATCGTACCCCGGCTAAGCAGAAAATGGAGCAAAAAAAACAAGTAGCGTAGAGAACAAAAAAGCGATTAAAATGGAAGAACAGTATTGTTCTTCTTTTTTTATGTAGAAAAAGGAGAACAGACTATATATAACGAAAAAAGATACATTAAAGCATTTATTGAGGAGAACATATTATGAATGTATTTTACATTGTGTTAATCGGACAAATAATTATTTTTTTAACAGGAGCAATTTATGCAATAGGACAGACAAAAAGAACAAGAGAAAATATGCCGTTACCTTTAGCAGTTCGTCTTATTCTTAGTTTTTCTTTAACAGGTAGTGCGATTTGGATATGGCTACAAGATCCATCGATAGAGTATAGCAGCTGGGTTGCATTAGGAATGACTTTATCGACTTTAGGAGATTTATTTATGGCAGGTTTGATTCCCTTTGGCCATCGATTAATTGGAGGGATGGTTACTTTTGCTCTTGCCCATTGTTTTTATGTAAAAGCATTTTTGCAAACAGGTATTTCATGGAATGGTTTTTGGATTGGTTTACTCGTATACGGACTCTTTCTAATTATAGGGTGGTTCTTTTTTATTCGAAATGAAAAACAGGACAAACTGTTTACGATAGGAGCCCTAATTTACGGCTTGTGGGTTGGGGGAATGGCTTGCTTTGCATTCGCCTTATACTATGAGAATACAGGAATATGGTGGATACCAGCGCTTGGTGGTTTGCTGTTTGTGATTTCTGATTTTATTATTGGTGTGACAGATATTGGTGGCCGCAAGCTGAAGTATGAACCACTTTGGATTTGGTTTACATATGTCGCTGCTCAGATGTGTATTGTATATGTAGGACTATAAAAAGATGCTCTCAAAAATAGTAGATAGACTATTTTGAGAGTATCTTTTTCTTTGATATTCTAATATATTTGTTTAATTAGTTTAGTATTTGTTAAGTGTAAAATTCATAGGAAAAGTTCTGCTTAATAAGTATAAAATATGATATATCAAAAAAATAAACTTGTAAGGAATAGTGTTTTTGAATTTGTAATATTATAATTATATAATTTAGAATTTTATGGAAAACAACTATCTGAAGTATTTATAATATAAATAAAAAGACAATGAGATGGTGGAATGATGCAAAAGAAAAAACGTTTGCGTGAGTTCTTTGGAATAATTGCAAGTGCATGTTTATTAGCGTTTTTGGCAAAAATCTTTTTGTTTTTCCCTACAACTGTAAAAGGAGCATCTATGAGGCCAACGTTACAAGATGGGGATAAGATAATTGTTAATAAGTTGGCAAAGCAATTTGAAAGTTATGGTAGAGAAGACATTATTGTTGTGAAGACGGATAATTTTTATGTGAAAAGAGTGATTGGGTTACCGGGTGATGTAATTGAGATGAGAAATGACCAATTATATGTGAATCATGAGGTGAAAAATGAGGAGTATTTGCATAGTAATAAAAAACAAGCTGAAAAAAAACTAATGAATTTAACAGAGGACTTTGGACCTATTACAATTCCTAAAAATAAGATTTTTGTTATGGGAGATAATCGCTTAATCAGTAGGGATAGTAGAAATGGTTTAGGACTTATTGATAGAGCAGATGTATTAGGAAAGTTAGCGGCAATTTATTATCCATTTGAACATGTGAAAATAATAAATTAAAGTAAAAAACAAGCAAATTTCAGTTTGCTGGTTTTTTTATGTTAAACAGTAGGAGACTCGTTAGATACAAAGACGTCTTCATTGTTTTGGTTAGTACTTATAACAAATTTGTGTTGCAATAGTTGTAGTTTAAATAATGCTAAAGGATCATGATAAGTTTCTGGGTTGCTTCTTAGCGTTGCTAATGTTTGTTCGTCTTCTTGTATTTCAAGTTGAGCGACTTCTACATTTTGTTTCAATACGCTAAGTGGATCTTTAAAGAACATCATGATATCACGCTCTAGTGCACCTTCAAATACTTCAAATTGAAGGAAGAATTGTTTTGAAATTGTTTGGGCAATTTCTGTATAGTCTTCCGTTTCAATATATTGTTTATATTTGTTTGCGAGCATAGATTGGTTTTTTTGCATATTACCAAATAATTTTCCGGCACTCTTTAAGAAAAATTGTGTCGGTGTAAAGCGTAATAAAATGTTGATGTTCGTTACTGTAATTCTATTTGTCATTCGTACGACATCTCGATGCCAATCATCTAGTAATTTGAAATCGCAAGGAAGTTTCATACGTTCTTCTTTATATAATTTATTGAACGTTTCACTCATTTCATCTAAATAAGCTTGAGCTTGAATAAATTCATTATGTGCTGTTTCAATCCAGTCTTGAATAGACCCAGTAAATTTAGGAAGAAGCACTTGTTGTACATGTTTGTCAATTCGTTCGTTCATCGCAGCATTTAATTCTTCATGAACTAATTTGAAATCACTATCTTCTTGAACAAGGTCAGAACAGCTCTGTAATAATTCAGGAATTTGAGAATGTATATCTTGTGTAATTTCTTCTTTCGTTAAAAGATAAGATTCTGTAATAGAACGGATTTTGTCTTTTTCAAGAGCAGTAAGATTGTTAATAAATCCATTAAGTTTTACAGATATATGTTTATTCCAGCGTACTGATTTCACTAATGTATGTTCTAATTCTACACGTTCATTTACAAGGTAAGCGATTGTCTTTTGAGTAAACCATATTAGCTTTTCTATACGTTCTTTCTCTATGTCACGTTCTGCAAGATTAGAGAGAATGGACTCTGTTACATCCCCAAGTTGCTGGCTACTCTCTTGGGAAGGAGAGTACGGGAAGAATTTTGCATTTGGGAAATGGACTGTAAGTTTACTAATTAGATTTTCATTGGTAGTCGTATTATTTGTGTGTAATACGAAATGAATTTGTAAGTTTGGCACTTGTTCACGTAAATAAAGTAATGTATCAAGTTCTTCGCCATGTAATGGTGAGGCAGAATTTAATATGTAAATAAGGCTCTCTGCTGCCTGTAAGTATTCAAAGTATGAGCTGTTTTTATCCAATTGTCCTTGAACAGATGGTGTAACAAGAAATGCAAACTTATTTTTTCTTAAAAATCTACTTGGTAACTTAATTTCTATACATTTTTTCTCAAGTTCTGACTGGGAAGATGTATCCATTATTTGATGGACTTCATCAAAGTTCGAGATGTTTTTTACATCTAGATCATTGAATTCCGTTATTGCAGTTTGACTATCGTCTTTAAATAGAATAGGAGCTGTTAAAGTCTCAGTTAAGATGTTCTCTCCTAATATTGAATTAACGAATGACGCTTTATCATGGTCACTTGTTCCAGCTATTAGTAGTTTATTAACATGTAAATCACATAGTTCATGGACGAGTAGCGTAAATTGATGACTTAAATCTACATCATTTTTCTCGGCCCATTCAGCAATTGTTTCGAATAGATGAGAAACGGTTTCCATATCTACATTTGTTTCAGCTGATGAATTAGAAAGTAAGGCTCCAGCACTTTTTACGAGTAATGATTCTAAAGTTGTAGGTGCAACTTCATTCCATGCTAATACGGCGGCAGAAACAAGTAAGGAATCCTTTGCTTTTGTTAAACTAAACCAATTTGTTAATAAATCAGGAACAAGACCGTTTAATTCATGCATAAAATGATCGCCAGTAATTAATGCAAAGTATGTTTCTTGGTAGCGGATAGAAATTTCATTCCAATTGTCATTGTTATCTGTTTCAATATGTAAAAATAAATGATTCATGCTTTGGATCCAAGAAAGGTATAATGGTTCATTTTGATAGCTGTTCCAAAGGGCAATAACAAACTCTTTAAATTGGACTTGGTCAATTGCATATAAAGCTTTTAAAGAATCATAGAAATATTCTGGTTTGATTTGTTTAGTAAATCCTTGGTTTACGTAATGGATTAAAGTATCGAACCAATGTAATGACTTTGTTCGAATTCCCTCTTGAACTGCAAGTTCGATAGCGTTGTTCCAATCTTCTTGTTTTTCATAGAAAGAACGTGCGATTGCAGTAATATTCGGATAGTCTGGTTGAAATGCCACAGCTTCACTAATCGTCTTAAAAGCTAATCCTAAACGATCTTGCTCGATATAAAGAGAAAGAAGTTGCAAGGAAACTTCCATCGTAAGAGTTGTACCTTCAGTTTGAATAGATTGATAAATTTCTTCTGCTTTTGGTAAGAATCCGAGTTCAAAATAGGCATCAGCAATATTTTTGGTTGCCCAAAGTTCAAGGTCGTTATTTACTTTCTCCCACTTAAATATGGCTGCTTCAAAATCTTTATTTTGATAATAAAATTCACCTTGAGCAAAGCGAATATTAGAAATGTTGGAGAATTCATTTTTAGATTCATTTATGTATGCTTCACCGAGTACTTCCGATACTGGAGTAGAAATTTCTTCTGTTAAAAATGTTTTATAGTAAACTTTTTGGATAAATTGATTTTCAATGGTCATGTTCGTTCCCCCCTGTATAATTTAGAAAAATGATGTTGTATGTAAAAGGGTACATGTTTTTTAATAGATAGAAGTTGTATTATATAGACCAAACTATGTTTTTGCTAGATGTATCATTTTTCTTGAGAGTTAAACCGTTGCGAAAAGTAGCTTTCCTTTATTGTAACAAAAAAACAAGCATATGAATTTTTATTTTTTAATCCTGATTGGTGTGGGCTAATAATCAGTGGAGATAGACAAAATACCCACTGATTAAAGTTTCACTTGATCGCTGTTAAAAGAATGGGTAGAAGTAGAGTTCATTATAAAAACAATGTATAGTGAATATGTATACCATGTTTGTCTTAAAGAGAGAACGGGCAAAATGTGGAATAACGATCGTGCATAGGATGTGTCTTCCGAATGGAACAACATATTGGCGAGTTAATCGCGCATTATGGGTATTTTGGAATTATTATAGCATTGGCTGGTGGGATTGTCGGATTACCGATACCAGACGAGTTTTTATTGACCTTTGTTGGTTATAATGTTTCAAAAGGCGTTATGTCAGGAACTGCTGCTTTTTCAAGTGGGATGGCGGGTGCGATGTTAGGTATTACATTAAGTTACATATTAGGTTTAAAACTCGGTCTGCCTGTTTTAAAAAAATATGGGCCGAAAGTTAGAATTAAAGAACATCACATTGAAAAAACACATGTTTTATTTGAAAAATACGGTCCATTTCTTTTAATGATTGGTTACTTTATACCAGGAGTACGTCATTTAACAGCATATTTTGCTGGGGTTTCGAATTTAACACTTTGGCGTTTTTGCTTGTACGCTTACGGTGGTGCGCTCATTTGGATAAGTGTTTTTATCGGACTTGGCTGGAAGTTAGGAGAGAAGTGGCGATTTGTCGAGTATAGTTTACATCATTATGGAATATGGATTTTAATCATTTCAGCAGTTGTTACATGCATTGTATGGTTTTACATAAAGAAAAAGAAAAACCGCTAATAGCGGTTTTTTTAGCTGAAAGCAATAAATAGTACACCAGCTGTAATAAAGACTACACCGATACCAGTCATAAAGTTTAACTTTTCACCGAGTATAATCATCGCAAGAATAATAGAAAACACTACACTTAATTTATCGATAGGGGCTACTTGAGAGACCTTTCCTGTTTTTAAGGCAAGAAAATAAAATAGCCATGACGAAGCACCTGCAACCCCACTTAATGTGATAAATAGCAGTGCTTTTTTATTTAGCAGTACGTCGCCGATATTTTGAAATTTACCTTGTATAATAATAACGCCTATCATAAATAATGCCATAATAATAGAACGAACTGTCGTAGCAACATTGGCATCGATTCCATCTAAACCAATCTTTCCAAAAATAGATACAAGGGCAGCAGCAATTGCTGATAATAGTGCGAATAATAGCCATGAGCTCATAGTAAAATTCCTCCAATCTTACATTATTATACATGAAAATCATTCTCATGTATTAATAACGAAATAATCCCCACCTTATATTTTTAATAAGGTGGGGATTATTATACTACTCTGCAATTTCCTCATATAAAAAGTAAGTTACATTATAAATATGTTCTACTTCATCGTCTGTCATAAACAATAATTCGTCACGCTCAATTCCTTTTTTCTTTTCAATAAACTCAATCATGTTTTTACGTTCTTCTCTTTTCATCAATTTTATTTCTCCTCTCAGTCTGTTTTAATACAGTTTATTTAAGTTACTGCTATTATATAACAGAATCTTTAGAAAGTTCCACCTATTTTATTGTTTTTTTCAGAAGAACTTTTCGACAAAACAAGCCCACCTAAGGGGGGCTTGTTTTATTTTATAGTCGTAAAAACTCGGGCTCCGTCGTACCTGCACCATCGATGTAATAAATTGTGTCAGGATTGATTTTTATTAATACGTAATTAGGGTCTTCAGGACCAAGTAACCAGCGTTTTAAGCTATTATTCCAAAACTTGTTTTTTAATGTTGAGTCTTCCTCGATTGAAGCTAAGCCTTCAACTTCTATATAATCTTCATCTAATTTTTTTCCTTCTCGTCCAAGCAGTACATGTACATTTGGATTGTTTTCGATATCTGTTATCTTTTTTGATTGTCGATCTGTTGCAACGTATAGTACAAAATCTTCATGGAAAAACATCATAAAAGCGCTGTGTGGCTTCTCATTACGTACAGTAGATAACACACCTGTTCTTTGTCCTTGAATAATCGTTGCAATTTTTTCTTTTAAGTGCATACTTTTAACCTCTTTTCATAATTTATAATTTTCTCCGTTTAAACAAGATAAATTAAATATCTTTCATACTGTTTTCTTCAATCTGATTTTTTAAACGTAATTGTGATGAAATCGGACAAGTTAGGAGAAGAATAATATTAATGATGAGGAGAAATACATACGATGGAAGGATGGAAAGCATGTTTAATAAAATATTTCTTATAGTAGCGCTTATAGGTGTACCACTTTCTGTACTCGGAAAAACAATGCATTGGCCTCAAACGATTATGTTTGCTGTATATTGCATTACAATTATCGCATTAGCGGGGTTTATGGGGAGAGCAACAGAAAGTTTGGCAATTGTTTCTGGACCTCGAATAGGTGGATTATTAAATGCAACTTTCGGTAATGCCGTTGAACTTATCATTTCAATTTTCGCACTTCAGGCAGGATTAATTGAAGTTGTGTTAGCTTCGTTAACGGGTTCTGTACTTGGAAATTTACTATTAGTAGGAGGGCTGTCCTTTTTTATAGGTGGATTAAAATATAAAAGACAAAGCTTTAATGTTTACGACGCAAGACATAATTCAGCTTTATTAATTTTTGCTGTTGTCGTAGCCTTTGTTATTCCAGAAATTTTTTCAATGAAGATGGATGCGGGAAAGACGTATCAATTAAGTATTGGCGTATCTATTATTATGATTATTATGTACCTTGCTGCATTGCTATTTAAGTTAGTTACGCACCGTGGTGTATATCAACATAAAAGTGACGAAGTAGCGCATGAAGAAGAGCCAGAGTGGTCGAAAGGTAAAGCACTCCTTATTTTAGCGATAGCGACGATTGCAGTAGCTTATGTGTCGGAGGCTCTCGTGCATACATTTGAGACGGTTGCGAAGTCATTTGGCTGGTCAGAGTTATTTATAGGGGTTATTATCGTTGCAATTGTTGGAAATGCAGCGGAACATGCATCTGCAATTATTATGGCTTATAAAAATAAAGTAAATATTGCAGTTGAAATTGCAGTAGGTTCTACATTACAAATTGCGATGTTTGTTGCTCCTGTATTAGTATTGCTTTCTATGTTTTTTGTACAAAGGATGCCTTTAGTGTTTACAATACCAGAACTTGTGTCCATGATTACAGCTGTTTTCTTAACGATTGCAATCTCCAATGATGGGGATACAAACTGGTTTGAAGGAGGCACTTTATTAGCTGCGTACGTCATTATGGGAATTGGTTTTTATTTATTATGAAAAATAGGCATAACAATTGTGCTCAGAGAAAACAATAAACAAAGTAGTATATATACCTTTATGTAGGAAGGAGCCAGACAGGTGAAACGAGTATACAGCATATGTCTTTCAGCCATGGTCTCGTTTATTTTATTATTTCCTAACAGTAGTTTTGCAAAGACAACGGTAGAAACAAAAATGCCTTCATCTGTTTTAAATATTTCAAAAGACAATACGTTTCCAAACGATGCGCAAGATTTGCCGCGCTTGCAGCCTAGTAAATTTGCTCAAGAACTATTGAAAACAGCAAATATTAAAATTGAAAATCCGGACTTAATTCGGATGTTTAATGAAACGACAATTTCAAATGCACCGCTTGCAGTAGGGTACCGCGCGAAAATTTATTTAGGTCAATGGGCTTTAAATTATGAATCGGTAGATACATCGATTAATTGGGAATATAAACAAGTGAATCGTAATGTGTACGATAATCGAGGAGGAGATCGCTTATATCCACTTCGTTATAAGCAAGAAACTCAAAAGACGATTGAAGGCGATTTAACAGCAGATATGAAAGATGCTACAGACGTGAAAAAAATGATGCTGCTAAAAGCGCTTGAAAAAGTACAGTTGCCACTTTCATTTAAAACGACCATTGGTTATGGTACAGGACATGAGCGTGTGTATAATATTAGTCCGAGTCAACTTGGATATTTATATGCTTATACGCCAGCAGTAAATGAAAAAGGAAAAGTAACGTTTGGAGAAGTGTACCTTGTTTTAAAAGGAAATCAAAAAAGACTTGTTGTAAAAAATGTTACCTCTCAAGGAATTGGAGCAGCTATTCCAATTCATGATCATTTGTTTTTTAAATTTATTTCCTCGTCGCATGCGCAATGAAATAAAAAAACGTCAGCCCATATAAGCTGACGTTTTTATTTATAACATAAGGTTTGATTTTTTTGATAAGAAATTTTCTGTTGGATAGTAGCTGTTCTTTACAAGAACATTCGGTCCAAGACATTTCACCGCAGGGCAATGACAGCTTAATGATTTTGCTGTTTTTGAAGCGCTCCATTTCTCATATGCTTCTTGTAATGTGTTTGTTTGTATGTTTCCTAGAAGCGGAACATCACCAAAGTCCGTCACAATAATATTTCCATCGAAAATGTTTACATTTAAACGAGAACGGCCATCTGGATCATTACGTACAGTTACATTTTTACTTTCATGTAATTTCTTAAATGTAGCTAAATCGCGTTCATCATCACTACATGCATAGAAAGGTAATGTTCCAAATAACATCCATACATTTTCGTCACGAATTTCTAATAAATGTTCAATAGCTTTTCGAATTTCGTCTTTTGTTAAAATTTCAAGTGTGCTAGCGAAGTCACTTGGATACATCGGATGCACTTCATGACGTTTACAACCCATTTCCTCAACGATTTGACGATGAATATGTTCAATGTGTGGTAGAGTTCTTTTGTTTAACATCGTTTCGGCTGATACGAGTACACCTGCATCGGATAGAGCTTTACTATTGGTAATCATTCGTTCGAATAATTTTGCACGTTGTTCATAAGTAGGTTTACGCTCCATCATTGCAAATCCGCCTTCAACGAAGTCATCAATTGTTCCCCAGTTATGAGAAATATGCAGCACATCTAAATAAGGAATAATTTGTTCGTAACGTGCTAAATCTATAGTTAAGTTTGAGTTGATTTGAGTGCGAACGCCTCGTTCATGAGCGTATTTTAAGAGTGGTGTTACATAGTTGTCGACGGATTTCTTTGAAAGCATAGGTTCTCCGCCAGTAATACTTAAAGAACGTAAATGAGGAATCTCATCTAATCGTTTTAATAAAAGCTCCATCGGAAGCGGATTTGGATCTTTCGGCTGTAATGTGTAACCAACAGCACAATGCTCGCAACGCATATTGCATAACGTTGTCGTTGTAAACTCAACGTTTGTTAATAGTAGTTTGCCGTACTCTTCAAGGTCCATATACGCTTCCCATGGATCGTAAGAAGGAGTAATCGGCTTCATTTTTTGTGATATCGTCATATGAAATACTCCTTTGACTATTGAAATAACAATTTGTCCATTCTCTATAATAGAAGAATATGTACTTTTTATAAAGTGAAACTTTTTAGCGGAAAAAGAGAGAGGGCTTACATTATAGCGGATAATCGTGACAAAATTGATGAAATTTCATGCCCATAGCAATCATTTTTGCGGTATAATAAAAGCAACTCGAATTAAAAGGAGAGTGCCTTCATGGGAAAAGCAATTCAAGATAAAGATACACAATTAGTATATTTAAAAGAGCGTTTAAATATGTTCATTGAAGTAATTGATACAATTGAACCTGAAGAAGTAGAGTTAGAAGATGTAGATCGTCTTCTTGCGATGTTAGATGAATTAGAATTAAAATGTGAGCAATTTAAAAAAGACGAATAATATATTAAAAAGGCTGCCAATACAAAATTGGTAGCCTTTTTCTGTACGGATAATAGAAGGAATATAGAAAAAAAGGTATAATCAAGTTGTGAAAAATCTCATTTATACTTTAATAGCATGAAATAAAGTGAAACTTTAATCAGTGGGGAAGTTTATTCCCCACTGATTATTAGCCTTCACCAATCGGGCGTTTACGGGCAGCAGGGCTCCAACCTAACTTCTTTGCTCTAGTCAAATTTCGAGGTGGGAGTGTTACTGCCCGTTCATGCGGGATAAATAAAGGGCTGAAGAGTATAACGATGGAATTTTCATCTCGTAACGTTTTGGTAGCGTTCACAATTGAGGGGGAAGTAACAATGGAAAAGCTTCAAGAAAGCATGTATCAACTAGTTGTTGAAACGTCAACGAACTTACCGAAAGATGTTCGTCGTGCGATTCAACAAGCGAAAGAGCGAGAAAACGCAGGGACTCGTTCAGCGATGGCACTTGGCACAATTACGAATAACATTAAAATGGCAGATGATAACATCTCGCCGATTTGCCAAGATACAGGGATGCCAACTTTTAAAATTTATACACCAGTTGGTGTGAATCAATTAAAACTGAAGGAAGCTATCTATAGTGCGCTTGAGCGGGCGACAAAAGATGGTAAACTTCGTCCCAACTCTGTTGATTCTCTTTTTGGAGACAATAGTGGAAACAATTTAGGACCAGGTACACCAGTTATTAAGTTTGAGCAATGGGAAAAAGATTATATTGATGCACGTTTAATTTTAAAGGGCGGCGGTTGTGAGAATAAAAATATTCAATATAGCTTACCGTGTGAATTAGAAGGACTTGGACGCGCAGGCCGTGATTTAGAAGGAATTCGTAAATGCCTTCTTCATGCTGTATATCAAGCACAAGGTCAAGGATGTAGTGCAGGTGTAATTGGTGTTGGTATCGGGGGAGACCGAACATCAGGTTACGAATTAGCGAAAAATCAATTATTCCGTACATTAGATGACATCAATCCTGTACCAGAGTTACAAAAACTTGAAGAATATGTATTAGAAAATGCGAATAAGCTTGGCATTGGTACGATGGGATTCGGCGGAGAAACAACTTTACTTGGTTGTAAAATTGGCGTATATAATCGCCTGCCAGCTAGCTTCTACGTATCTGTTGCGTATAATTGTTGGGCATATCGCCGCCTTGGTGTAAAAATCCATCCTGAAACAGGAGAAATTATGGATTGGCTATATCAAGAAGGCGACGATACACTGGAGCAAGAAGTGCAAGAAAAAACAGAGCAACGTGAAATTGTATTGCAAGCACCAATTACAGAAGAGCAAATTCGTGAACTTCGCGTTGGTGATGTTGTAACAATTAATGGCATGATGTATACAGGTCGTGATGCAATCCATAAACATTTAATGGATAACGATTGTCCAGTAGACTTAAATGGACAAGTTATTTATCACTGTGGTCCAGTTGTAGTGAAAGACGAGAATGACAATTGGCAAATTAAAGCAGCAGGACCAACGACAAGTATTCGTGAAGAGCCATACCAAGGGGATATTATGAAGAAATTTGGTATTCGTGCTGTAATTGGTAAAGGCGGCATGGGTGCAAAAACATTAGCAGCATTAGAAGAACACGGCGGCGTGTACTTAAACGCAATTGGTGGTGCGGCGCAATATTATGCGGAATGTATTAAAGAAGTGAAAGATGTTGATTTCTTACAATTTGGTATTCCAGAAGCAATGTGGCATTTACGCATTGAAGGTTTTAAAGCAGTTGTAACGATGGACTCTCATGGTAATAGTTTACATGCTGATGTTGATAAAACATCGCTTGAAAAATTAGCGAGCTTTAAAGAGCCAGTATTTAAGTAAACAAAAATGCACCTCGAATGATTCGAGGTGCATTTTTTTGGTATATATAGAAAAACATGTTCAGCATGAAAGAAAGCAGAGAAACAGAAACTACAGGTACGATTATATATGGAAAGGAGACTATTTATGAAATATAAATGGTTATATATAGGTCTCATTTTTTCAATTATGATGGCACTTGTTCCAGTTTCAACATTGGCTTATACAAACACTCCACATAACTGGGGAATTCCGCGTCCTAAAAATGAAATAGTACCAGATGCAGGGAAACTTTATACAGAATTGCTACAAAAAAATGGCGGATTTTATTTAGGGGATACGAAGAAAAAAGATATTTATTTAACATTTGATAATGGATATGAAAATGGTTATACAGGCCAGATTTTAGATGTATTAAAAGAGAAGAAGGTACCAGCCACTTTCTTTGTAACAGGGCATTATATTAAAACCCAAAAAGATTTGTTGTTACGAATGAAAAATGAAGGGCATATTATTGGGAATCATTCTTGGAGTCACCCAGATTTTACAGCAGTAAACGATGCAAAACTTCGTGAAGAATTAACGAGTGTAACAGAGGAAATAAAAAAAGTAACAGGGCAAAAAGAAGTGAAATATGTACGTCCTCCGCGCGGCGTATTTAGTGAAAGAACATTAGCTCTTACGAAAGAAATGGGCTACTATAATGTATTTTGGTCACTTGCATTTCTTGATTGGAAAGTGGATCAGCAAAGAGGGTGGCAATATGCGCATAACAATGTAATGACGATGATTCATCCAGGATCTGTTTTATTACTTCATGCAATATCAAAAGATAATGCAGAAGCACTTGCGAAAATCATTGATGATTTGCGCGAGAAAGGGTATCATTTTAAAAGTCTAGATGACTTAGTGAAAAGCAATCAACCGTAAGCATGTATGCTTGCGGTTTTCTCATGCTATAATGATGTGTAAAAAGGATGGGGAAACGTATGTGGAGCGAACATGTTACGTTAGAGTATCCGTATCATTTTGAAGAAGTATTAAAACGTTTATCTTTTGATCCTCTCAACGTCATTCAATTAGATGAGAAAGTCATTTATGTCCCGCTTTGTATAGACGAGGAACAGGTTGTTGTTCGCTTGCAAGGGATTGGTACTGTTCAAAATCCACAGTTTTGGATTTCTAGTCAGACAGGAGATCCGGAGAAAGTCATGAAACGAATGAGGGCCATTTTTCATTGGAATGAACCGTTTCAAGATATACAAAATCATTTTTTAAACACATCATTACGTCCACTATTTGAAACATATGCTTATACTCCAATTATTTTAGAATTTGATTATTTTGCTTGTCTTCTTCGCTGTATCATTCACCAACAAATAAATTTGAAATTTGCTACTGTGCTAACAGAACAATTTGTGAAACGGTATGGAACAGAGAAGAACGGTGTATTCTTTTTCCCTACTCCGGAAATAGTAGCAAATATTTCAATAGAAGAATTGAGAGAGCAGAAGTTTAGTCAGCGAAAGGCTGAATATATAGTAGGATTAGCAGAACGTATTGCCCGTGGTACATTAGATTTAGCGAGTATAGAAACTGGGACGGAAGAAGAAGTTTCAGCACAATTGTTGCCAATTAGGGGAATTGGTGCATGGACAGTGCAAAACTTTTTAATGTTTGGGCTTGGGCGGAAAAATATGTTTCCGAAAGCGGACATTGGGATTCAGCGTGCAGTGCAAGGTGTATTTCAATTAGATGATAAACCTGATGATGCATTTTTAGAAAACGTGAAACAAGAGTGTGAACCATACTGCAGTTATGCAGCGTTATATTTATGGAAAAGTATAGAGTAGAGGTGTAATCATGATACAAAAGCAACATGAGAGTAAGTTGGAAGTTGGTCAAACGTTTCCTGTGACAATTAAACGTCTTGGGATTAACGGAGAAGGCGTTGGTTATTTTAAGAGACAAGTTGTTTTCATTCCAGGGGCATTACCAGGAGAAGAAGTCGTTGCTGAGACAACGAAAATTCAGCGTGGCTTCGCTGAAGCGAAAGTGAAAAAGGTTCGTAAAGCTTCACCACATCGTGTGAAAGCGCCATGTCCAGTATATGAGGAGTGCGGTGGCTGTCAGCTACAACATTTAGATTATAAAGAACAATTAAATCAAAAACGTGATATCGTTGTACAAGCATTTGAGAAGTACATGAATAACACTTTGGAAGAGAAAATTCGTCCGACGCTTGGTATGGAAAATCCATGGCATTATCGTAATAAGAGTCAATTACAAGTGGGGCGTAAAGACGAGAAAGTTATTACAGGGTTATATAAACAAAACTCACATCAGTTAATTGATATTGCCCATTGTATGATTCAACATAAAGCAACGAATGAAGCGACAAAAGTTGTAAGACGTATATTAGAAAAACTAAATGTTTCTATTTACAATGAGAAAAAACAAAAAGGTTTAGTACGCACAATTGTAACACGTACTGCAGTTCAAACAGGGGAAGTACAAGTTACACTTATTACAACAAAAGAAGAACTGCCAAATAAAGAACAATTTATTGCAGAAGTACAAAAACAGATGCCAGCTGTTAAATCAATTATGCAAAACGTAAACTGGCGTAAAACATCTGTTATTTTTGGCGACAAAACATTTAAATTAGCTGGAAAAGAAGTAATTCAAGAAACACTTGGTGATTTATCATTTGAATTATCAGCACGTGCATTCTTCCAACTGAATCCAGAGCAAACGGTTGTTTTATATGATGAAGCGAAAAAAGCAGCTGCTTTAACAGGGAATGAGAAAATTGTAGATGCGTACTGTGGTGTTGGTACAATTGGTCTTTGGCTTGCGAATGATGCGGCGGAAGTACGTGGTATGGATGTAATTCCAGAAGCGATTGCAGATGCAAGAAAAAATGCGAAACGTCACGGATTTACAAACACGAAGTATGAAGCAGGTAAAGCTGAACAATGGTTACCAAAGTGGGTAAAAGAAGGATGGCGTCCAGATGTAATTGTTGTCGATCCACCACGTACAGGTTGCGATGATAAATTATTGGAAACAATTTTAAAAGTACAGCCGAAACGAGTTGTGTACGTATCTTGTAATCCTTCATCGTTAGCACGTGATGTGAATGCATTAATGAAGAGTTATGAAGTGGAATATGTGCAGCCAGTTGATATGTTCCCACATACAGCTCATGTAGAAAATGTAGTAAGACTTGTTAAAAAGTAAAGTTTATTCATATTCCCTCACGATATGAGGGAATATTTTCTATGAAGGAGAATACTATGCACAATTATAAATTAACGATTCAGTATGACGGTGCGCGTTATAAAGGGTGGCAACGTCTCGGTAATAATGATAATACGATTCAAGGGAAAATTGAGAGTGTCATATCTGAAATGGTCGGGAAAGAAATTGAAATTATCGGCTGTAGTAGAACGGATGCTGGTGTACACGCTTTGAATCAAGTGGCTAACTTTAAGAGTGATGAGAAGTTAGTGGAACATAAAGTGAAAAAGTATTTAAATCAATATTTACCAAATGATATTAGTATTACAAGTGTGGAAGAAGTGCCAGATCGTTTCCATGCTCGTTACAACTCTAAGGCGAAAACATATCTTTATAAGATTTGGAATGAAGAGCATACGAACCCATTCATGCGTAAACACAGCATGCACGTGAATAAAAAATTAAATGTGGAAAGCATGAAAAAAGCTGCGAAACATTTAGTTGGTTCACATGATTTTACTGCTTTTTCAAATGCAAAATCTAAGAAAAAGTCTATGGTTCGAGAAGTATATACGCTTGAGGTTTCTGAAGAGGCAGGATTTGTACAAATTAGAGTAAGTGGTAACGGCTTCCTTCATAATATGGTGCGAAAAATTGTTGGAGCATTAATTGAAGTTGGATTAGGACAATTAGATGCTGAAGCAATTCCGAACATTTTAGAGGAAAAACAGCGCAATCAAATTAATTGTCTTGCTGAGGCAAGTGGTTTGTATTTGGAGAGTATTGAGTTTTAATCAGTAAAAAATCGAGCTGTGTAGGCTCGATTTTTTTATGTTTTGCTGTTAAGAAGATTTCTCTTTCTTCATACGTATTTTCAAATTCCAAAAAGCAGCAAGCATAATAGCTGCAAAGGAGCCGAAAATTGTTCCTAATAGCTTTGCATAAGGAGAGCTGCTTACATCGGCATTAATGAATAACATCATACAGAGAATAGTAGGGAAAAAGTATAAGTATTGTATTAACTTTAATTTTTTATCATTACTCATATATATCGCCCCTTTCTAGCATGTTATATGTTTAGTTTAACATATTTTACCAATTTTTCTACGATTGGAGAAAGGTTCATTTCATATTTGTAAATGAAGTTTTTTAATTCGATATTGTAAGTTTTGTCTACTCAATCCTAAAAATTTTGCTGCTTGTGAGATATTACCATTATTCTCTTTAAGAATTTGAGTGATGTAGTTTTTTTCTATTTCTTCTATCGTGTGCTTTAAAGTTTTAGGTGTATCAGCATTGTAATTAGTTAGTGAAGGTTGCATATTGAATTCTTTTTTTATTCGTTCGCGAAAGTGAGTGGGTATATGAAACGCTGTAATGATATTTTCATCTTCTATTAAGTTCATTGAACCTTCAATTATATGTTCCAATTCTCGTACGTTTCCGGGCCAATCGTATACATAAAAGAATTCTCTTACATGTACATCTACATCCGTTACGCTGAGCCCGAATTGAATATTGTACTTTTCGATAAAGTGCTGAACAAGAGCTGGAATATCTTCTTTTCGTTCCCGTAAAGGTGGAAGACATAAAGTAACGACGCTTAATCGGTAATATAAATCTTCTCTTAACCGATTGTGTGCAATAGCTTCAAGAGGGTCTTCATTAATAGTTGCTATAATACGAACATCAATTTCTTTTTCTTGTGCGCCTCCGATTCTTCGTATTGTTTTTTCTTGTATAGCCCGTAGTAACTTAGCTTGAAGCGTTGGGCTTAATGAGTTGATTTCATCTAACAACAAAGTCCCACCATTTGCTTCTTCAAATAAACCAGATTTATCTATTGCTCCTGTAAAGGCACCTCGATTCGTACCAAATAATAAGCTTTCCATTAGGGTATCAGGTATAGCTGCACAATTTTGTGAAATAAACGGTTTTGTTGAACGCTGACTTTCATTATGTATACTTTGTGCAAATAGTTCTTTGCCAGTCCCTGTTTCTCCTACAAGAAGTATAGATGAGGATGTACGAATTACCCTCTTTCCTTCTGCAATGATTGATTGAATAGCTCCAGAATCACCAATTATGTGGTCAAAGGTGAATTTAGTATTTTGTTTTCGAGAAGGGCTCATTTTTATTGGTTGCTTTAAGTGACTAATCTCTTTTGAAATTTCAATAGCACCTTTAATTTTTCCATTTTCTATTATAGGGAAAGTATCGTTAATCGTCGTAATTTCTTGTCCTTTATTGTTAAAATACGTTTGTTTTATATTTTTTTTGTTTTTCCAAATTTTAATGCCTCTATAAGAGTACTATTTTTATTTTCTTCAAATGCAAATACCTCTAAGGGACTTTTATATAGCACATCTAAGCGGTTCATTGATTCAATTTCCATCATTTTGCGGTTATAGATAATCGTTTTACTTTCCTCATTAATAATATGAATCCCGATATCGAGTTCATTGAGTAAAGCTTCATATAGCGCATTCATTTCAATAATTTGTTTAAAATTAATTTCTTCTGTATGCATGTATCATCTTCTCCTCGTTTCACCCTATGAAGACTGACTTTTTATAATTTTATTAAAATTCTCATAAAATCGCAAAATTTTTTTGCTATTTTCTTTCAAAACTTTTTAAATGATAGAAAAATTTTGCGGTTATGTAGATTTTTTTGTACGAAATCTTAATTTTTATATAGATATTGAGGTTGGTACGTATCTTGCATAAATAATAATTGAAATCTTTAAATGAAAGGAGTGGATGAATTAGAACTTTTCATAGGGTATGCGACATTTCAGTGCAAATTAATTAAGAGGAGGAATTTATTAAGTGAAGACGGTTATAGAAGGCGTGTATAGTCCTTGTTACGGGAAAGTAGAGAAATTATTTGTTACTGAAAGTTCTTACGTATATGAGTGGGAGAAATTAGCGTTAATTGAAACGATAGATAAACAGAAAGTAGAAATTAAGGTAGGCATCAGTGGTTATATCGAATCTTTAGAAGTGGTAGAAGGACAAGCTATCGCTGATCAAAAACTATTAATAACAGTAAGGGATGACCTTTTAATAACAGGTAGTGATTAATATAAGTGATATGTATTTTGCACTTTTTAATAATTAATTTTACGATGAAGAGTTTTAAAAGCGCTTACAATTAATGGGTTTTAAAAAATGAAAAGGGGGGATTTATGTGATGGATCAAAGCCAAGGATTAAAAAGGGAATTGAAAAGTCGGCACATATTTATGATTGCACTCGGAGGGGTTATTGGTACGGGTCTTTTTTTAGGATCTGGTTATACAATTCATGAAGCTGGACCTGGAGGAGCGATTATAGCGTATCTTGTTGGCGGATTTGTTATGTATTTAACGATGCTCTGTCTAGGAGAGTTAGCGGTTGCAATGCCTGATGCAGGATCTTATCAAACGTATGCAACAAAGCACATTTCGCCTGCAGCGGGTTATGTAGTCGGCTGGATGTCGTGGCTAAACTGGTCTGCTACGATAGGCATTGAATTAATTGCAGTTAGTATTTTGATGAAACGCTGGTTTCCCGATGTACCGTCATGGATTTGGTGTGTAGTGTTCGCAGTACTGCTCTTTGCTATTAATGCGTTATCTTCAAGAAGTTTTGCGGAAGTTGAATTTTGGTTTGCAAGTATTAAAGTAATTACAATCATTGCATTTATTATTTTGGGCGGGGCAGCGATGTTCGGTTTTCTAGATATGAAAGGAAACGAACCAGCACCGATGTTTTCTAGTTTTACTGATTATGGAGGGTTGTTTCCAAATGGATTATCAGCAATTTTAATTACAATGATTGCAGTTAATTTTGCTTTCCAAGGAACAGAACTAGTTGGAATTGCAGCTGGTGAGAGTGAAAATCCAGAGAAAACGATCCCGAAGGCAATTAATAATACAGTTTGGCGCATACTCGTTTTCTTTGTACTATCTATTTTTATTCTTGCAGGACTATTTCCTTGGCAGCAAGCAGGCGTAATAGAAAGTCCATTTGTAGTCGTATTTGATAAAATTGGTATTCCTTATGCGGCTGATATTATAAATTTTGTTATTATTACAGCGGTATTATCGGTTGCGAATTCAGGATTATATGCAACTTCCCGTATGCTATGGTCTATGTCTAATCAAGGAATGATTAGCCCGATTTTTGGTAAGTTATCTAAAAACGGTGTTCCTATTTATGCGTTGATTGTAAGCACGATTGTAGGATGCCTCTCATTATTATCAGGTATTTATGCGGAAGATACAGTTTATTTATGGCTTCTTTCAATTGCAGGGTTCGGAGCAATATTAGTTTGGGCATCGATTGCTTTATCTAACTTATTAGCTAGAAGGACATACGTAAAGCAGGGCGGAGATATTAAGGATTTGAAATTTAAAACACCATTGTATCCATTTGTTCCACTTCTTGCGTTAGTATTAAATTTAACAGTAATTGTTGGCATGGCTTTTATTCCTGAACAAAGAATGGCTTTATATTGTGGTATTCCATTTATGATTGTTTGTTTACTGTTTTATCGCGCTACCAGAAATAAGAGAAGTAGCGTAGAACATATTGAAAAGACAAACACAACTGAATTAGAAAGTTTACCCCGCATTAACGGGCAGTAAAACTCCACTTCAAAATTCGGCTGGAGATAAACTGTCCGTAAACGCCCGATTGGTGAAGGCTAACAATCAGTGGGGGATGAACCTCCCCACTGATTATAGTTTCACTTTATAATAGTGAGTCATTTAGAGACTGTAAAATTGTAAACAGTCTCTTTTTTTGTGAAAATAAAGCTGGAAACATACTACGTATGCAAAGGGGAATTAGCGATGAATCCAGAAATTTCGCAGTTGTTAAAACAAATAGATTCAAGGAAAGAGGAATTGCTCGAACTTACAAAAACATTAATTCGTTTTGAAACACCAGCGCCACCAGCGAGAAATACAAATGAAGCACAAGAATTTGTTGCAGATTTTCTAAGAAAACGAAATTTTAGTATTGATAAATGGGATGTATATCCGAATGACCCGAACGTTGTTGGTGTAAAAAAAGGGACGGAAAGCGGGACATATAAAAGTCTTATTATTAATGGACATATGGATGTAGCTGAAGTGTCGATAGATGAGGCATGGGAAACAAATCCGTTTGAGCCGTTTATAAAAGACGACTGGTTAGTTGGAAGAGGCGCGGCAGATATGAAAGGTGGATTAGCTGGATCCTTATTTGCTATTCAGCTTTTAGAAGAAGCGGGAATTGAATTGCCGGGTGATCTAATATTTCAATCAGTAATTGGAGAAGAAGTAGGAGAAGCAGGAACACTTCAATGTTGTAAACGTGGTTATGATGCTGATTTTGCAGTCGTAGTGGATACGAGCAATTTACATATGCAAGGACAGGGGGGCGTAATTACTGGATGGATTACTGTGAAAAGCCCGCGAACGTTTCATGATGCAACACGTAGACAAATGATTCATGCCGGAGGACGTCTATTTGGAGCGAGTGCAATTGAAAAAATGATGAAAATTGTGCAAAGCTTACAAGAACTGGAGCGCCACTGGGCAGTCATGAAAACGTATGAAGGCTATCCATCGGGAACAACAACAATTAATCCAGCTGTTATTGAAGGTGGCCGGCATGCAGCGTTTATTGCTGATGAGTGCCGATTGTGGATAACAGTACACTTCTATCCAAACGAAACGCATGAACAAATAATAGAAGAAATAGAAGCGTATATAAGAAAAGTAGCAGCTGCTGATCCATGGTTAAGTGAAAATCCACCGCAATTTAAGTGGGGCGGAGAGTCGATGATTGTGGATCGTGGTGAAATTTTTCCTTCTTTAGAAGTAGATAGTGAACATGTAGCTGTAAAAACTCTTAGTGCGGTACATGAATCTATTTTATCTAAAAATGCAATTTTAGATATGTCTGCAACAGTAACGGATGGTGGGTGGTTTAGTGAATTTCATATCCCCGCCATTATTTATGGGCCAGGTACACTAGAAGAGGCCCATTCTGTAAATGAGAAAGTTGAAGTTGAACAGTTAATTGAATTTACAAAAGTAATAACGGCGTTCATATATGAATGGTGTCATACGAAAAAATAGATTTGTATATTGAAATCGTACGGGTCTGCAACTTGTACGATTTTTTAGTGAACTATTTCAGAGTTGAACTTAAACAACAACTGAAATAGTTTTTTATCCCGCTATTCGCCGGGCAGTAAGCCCCCCACCTCAAAATTCAGGGAAAGCAAAGAAGTTAGGTGGGAGATCAACGGCCCATAAAAACCCGATTGGTGAAGGCTAATAATCAGTGGGGGATGAACAAAACCCCTACTGATTAAAGTTTTACTTTATTTTTCTATGTCTTTCGTTTTAGTTCAATTAATTTCTCTTTTGCTAATTCAACAGCAATTGCATCATCTAAATAGCCAATTGGAAAGAGATAGTCGGGGATAATGTCTGTCGATAAAATGAAATACAGTAATGCACCCCCAAGAATTGCACGTTCTTCTTTTGAAATGGTTTCATTACAAAATTGTTGATACATATCTGTTAATTGTTCAATGAAAGGGCCTGCACTATCAATCTGTTCTAACTTGCTTGAAAAACTTTCATGAATACGTTTTTCACCTTCTGTTGTTTGAGCATAGCGTTCATAAGTTTCAAGTTCTTGTTTTACGCGAGTTGTTGTGTAATCGAAGTCGAATAAGTTAGAGGATTGTAAAGTTTGCTGAATTGTATCAAGAGATGTATACATATCCGTCTTTTCTTTATTTATGTGAGGAGAATTAGGATACATTTCATCAAATAACAATTGAGGCGGAACTTGCAGACATTCTGCAAATTTTTGTAGATGTTTTTGTTTTGGTTGTTGTTTACCATTCATAATTCTTGAGATTGTTGCTGGATCAATATTTGTAAGTATTCCTAGTTGGCGCATGGATAAGGCACGTTCTTTTAAAAGCTTTTTGATTAATTTACCAAGACGATCGTTTGGGTTTTCTTTAGGCATAGTGAAGGCACCCCTTTTTATTGTTGAAAAAATGTTGAGCATTTATTACAAGTATATGAAACAGACAGGCACAGTTGCTCAACATTTTCATAATATGCATTGAGAAGTGAGAAAAAGAGGTGACTGTTTATGAGTACGGCAGGTATATTTTCAATTCTTTTAATCGGAATTGCTTCTAATTTAGATAATGCAGGTGTTGGGATTGCATATGGCATTCGTAAAATTCGTATTTCGTGGTTTAACAATTTTATCATCGCATTTTTTGGTTTTTTATTTACTTTATTAGCTGGTTTTTTGGGGAATTGGATCGCATTATTTATTTCAGAGTTTACAGCAAACCTGATTGGAGCAATTGTTTTAGGGATAATCGGAGTGTTTATTTTATGTCAGCCTTTCTTGAGTAAAAAGGACACCATAGAATCTAAAGATGGTAGTGTACTTTTGGGGATTTTACGTGATCCAGAAAAAGCAGATTTTGATGGATCGAAAACAATTAGTTTTTCTGAGGCTCTTGTTTTAGGGGTGGCATTATCTATTAATAATATTGCAGGTGGGTTTGATGCTGGAGTAACAAATTTGAATCTGTGGCTTACGGCATGTATTTCTGGGGTGTTTAGTTTCATTTGTATTAGTGGCTTTTCATATATAGGAAAACGATTTTTAGCGGAATACTTAGGGAAATGGGCGACGGTAATTGCAGGCGTATTATTAATTCTTATTGGGATAGATCAGTTGTTGTAAACATAGAAAGGCAATGTTCGAGCATTTCCTCGGAAATACTTGAATAAATTTCATATATCGACATCGGATATTTATTTCTTAATAAACATAAGAAGCACCTACAAAGGTGCTTCTTAGCGTATATCTTCAATTAATTGTTCCGATTCCTCGTGCATACTATATTCACTTAAAACTTGGATACAAAGCCATTTTAGTTCCTCAATACTATGCTCAAGTTCTTCAGGGAGTACATGATGAATATCTTCGAGTCCCATTCCGAAATGTATAAGCTCTAGTACTTGATCATCGATGTTTCGATCCATTAATAGTTCAAGTACTTCTAAATTGAATATGTATCGGTGAGCTTCGTCGAGTGAAACAACTTTTAGCTTTAAGCTTTCTACAATACTCAATATAAAAAGAACAATTGTTTTTTCAAGAACAGGTTGTTTCGCCATTTGAAATATTAGTTTCATCTTTTACACCTCCACATATAGCGCTAGGTTGTACTATACTATTCAGGAGGGGGGAGCAAATATGCATAATAAAGAGAAACTTTCAGTACTGTTTTTGTAAGGATATTGATGACCAGTAACAATGAATTTTCCGTAAAAAAATCCTGCTATATTAGCAGGATACCGCCCAATTAAAAAATGCTCCAACCTTCTTGAGCAGAAAGAAGTTCAAGAATTTTAAAACCAGCGATACTATTTCCGTTTGCATCTAAAGCTGGCCCGAAAATGCCGATACCCATCTCGCCTTTTACGCAACCGAAAATACCACCAGCTACACCGCTTTTTGCAGGGATACCAACACGAATTGCAAATTCACCAGATTCGTTATACATACCGCATGTAACCATAAATGTTTTACAGATTTTCGTAATATGTTTAGGGATAATTTGTTTTTTCTTATATGGATCATATCCGTCCATTGCAAAAATTAAACCAATACGTGCTAAATCAATACAGTTTACTTCAACTGCACATTGACGAGTGTATAAATCCATAAGTTCCTCAATATCACAATCGATAATTCCATTTTGTTTCATATAGTAACAAAGTGAACGATTTAAGTAAGCCGTCTCTAATTCTGAATTGGCAACTTTAGAAGAATAATTAATAGTAGGATTATCTGTTATTTCCCGTACAAAATGAAGGATACGCTCCATTTTTTCTTCGTTATCTTGTCCTGCTAACATGCTTGTGATAGCTAATGCTCCCGCATTAATCATTGGATTAAGAGGTTTAGATGGGCTTGTCGTTTCTAACTTAATAATAGAATTGAATGGGTCACCAGTTGGTTCCATTCCAACTTTAGAAAATACATATTCTTCACCGCGATCTAAAAGTGCAAGTGCAAGTGTAATTACTTTGGAAATACTTTGAAGAGTAAATAATGTCTGTGAGTTACCAGCATGGATATATTCTGTTTCTTTATGGAAAATGGCAATCCCTAAATCGTCTGGATTTGCATTTCCTAGTTCGGGGATATAAGTAGCAAGTTTTCCTTTTTTCGTATATGGTTTTACTTGTTCTAACAACTGTTGTAAGTTGTTTGTTTCAATGCACTGCATAGTACCACCGCTCCTATTTCGAATTAACTAAGTTTACTTTTCCCGATATGCTCGGAAATAAATAATAACATGAAAAAGTGGAATGATAAAACGAAAGTTACATGTTCTATAGTGGGTCTTTAGTTTAGATTATTCTGTAATAAAAGAGGAGAATTCCCCTTTTATATAACAGTTTGGAAATAGAAAACTTATCCATAAAAAGTTCGGAAATAAAAACTACACATCTATACAACTATATGTTATTATGGTTATGTAAATAGAAAGCGTTTTCTAAAGCGTACTTATAATGATAACGATTTCATAAATTTGATAGGGGGAATTAAAATGTTGCAGTTTTTACAACGTATTGGTAAAGCGCTAATGCTTCCAATTGCCGTACTACCAGCAGCAGGATTATTGCTTCGTTTAGGGCAACCAGATGTATTTGATATTCCTGTTATGGCACAGGCCGGCGCAGCGGTTTTTGATAATTTAGCACTTATTTTTGCAATTGGTATTGCAATCGGTCTTTCAGTTGATGGTAGTGGTGCAGCAGGTCTTGCAGGTGCAATTGGTTATCTGGTTATGAAAAACAGTATTGATGCACTTAGTAAGGGATATTCTACTGTAGAATTACAAGATAAATTAGGTAAAGTTCAAGATTTAATAGGTAATAGCGCAAATATAGATCCATCTAAGCTGGCAGATACAATGACACAAGTATCTAAGGCCGCCGAATTATCGACTAAAGTGGATATGAAAGTTTTAGGTGGTATTATTGTCGGCGTTATAGCAGGATTCCTTTATAATAAATTCCATAAGATTAAACTTCCAGAATGGTTAGGTTTCTTTGCTGGAAAACGTTTCGTTCCGATTGTTACATCGGTTGTGATGCTAATATTAGGAATTCTATTCGCACAAATTTGGCCAGCAATTCAAAATGGCATCGATGCATTGGCTCATGGAATTGTTAATTTAGGTGCAGTTGGTTCAGGTCTATTTGGTTTATTAAACCGTCTATTAATTCCAATTGGCTTACACCATGTAATGAACACATACTTCTGGTTCGTATTTGGTGACTTTACAAATGCAGCAGGTAACGTTGTAAATGGTGATATTGCTCGCTTCCTTGCAGGGGATAAAACAGCAGGTATGTTTATGACTGGTTTCTTCCCAGTTATGATGTTCGGTTTACCAGCAGCATGTTTCGCAATGATTGCAGCTGCTAAACCAGAAAAACGTAAAATGGTTACAGGTATGTTAGGTGGCCTAGCATTGACTTCATTCTTAACTGGTATTACAGAACCGATTGAATTCTCATTCATGTTCCTATCACCAGTATTATATGGTATTCATGCCGTGTTAACAGGTATTTCTTTATTCGTAACAACATCACTTGGCATTCACGATGGTTTCACATTTAGTGCCGGTGCAATTGATTACTTCTTAAACTTTGGTATTGCAACGAAACCAGTATTGCTAGCGGGAATCGGTTTAATTTACGCAGTAATTTACTTTGTAGTATTCTACTTCTTAATTAAGAAGTTTGACTTGAAAACTCCTGGTCGTGAAGATGACGATGAGTTAGTTGAAGAGGGTGATGCACCAGTTGCAGGTTCAATTGGTGAAACTTACGTAGCAGCTTTAGGTGGAAAAGACAACTTAACAGTTATTGATAACTGTGCAACACGTCTACGCTTACAAGTGAAAGATGCTAGTCAAGTAAACGAAGCTGCATTAAAACGTGCGGGTGCGAAAGGTGTTATGAAATTAAGTAACACAAGTGTACAAGTTATCGTAGGTACAAATGTTGAATCTGTTGCCGATGATATGAAAAAACACGTATAAATAATTAAATAAGAGGATATCCAAAAAGACTGATAATATCAGTTTTTAGAGGATATCCTCTTTTTTTATGTTAAAAATTTAACGGGAATCTTACTTTTGTAAATTTTCTTTTTCTTTTTTGTACATATAGGTTGGTTATATGTACAGTGCGTGATAAAGTAGTGATGTTATAGAATAGATTATCCAAAATATAGGTGGAAATTAAAAGTAAATTATCGGTAAATAAGGGGAAAAAGGCAATCATGGATCAGGAAAAAAATAATGCAAATGGGAAAGCACGTCGGCCGATTGTATACATAAAAAGAACAATCATTCTCGTCTTACTATTATCACTTGTATATTTCATGTATACAAAAATTGTTGCGCTTAATAAGAAAGAGGAAACTTTAAAAGCGGCAGCAGAAATGAAAAAACAAGAAGAGCTAAAAAAGAAAGAAGAAGAAAAAAAGAAGCAAGAAGCACAAAAACAAAAAGAGCAGGAAGAACAAGTGAAGCAAGCGCAAGCTGTGGAGAAGCCTGCTGAGGGACCACCTCAAGAAATTAATGAAAATGCTCAATTGGATCAATATTTACAGAGCATGGGATTTAGTGGAACAGCTGTTATTGTGAAGAATGGGAAAGTTCTTGTGAATAAAGGATACGGCATGGCTAATAAAGAGAATCAAGTGCCGAATAATTCAGAGACGACCTTTTATATTGGTTCTATTTCAAAAGCGTTTGTAGCGACTGCTATTATGCAATTAAAAGATCAAAATAAGTTACAAGTAGAGGATACAGTTACAAAGTATATTCCAGACTTTCCTCAAGGTAATAGCATACAGTTAAAACATCTATTAACACATACATCAGGAATTCCAGAGTATGAGCAGGGGACAGAGGATATTTCTCATGAAGAATTGATCAAACGAATAGGAAAGCAAAAGCGTATTGGGAGTCCGGGAGAGAAATGGAAGTATTCTGATTCAAACTATTCTATACTTGCTTACATTGCTGAGAAGGTAAGTGGACAGTCGCTCGAAGAATATATAAAACAGCATATTTTTGCGACCGCGGGTATGAAACATTCTGGTTTTGGAACAGCGTTGGAACAAACAAGATTCCCATCAACGGGTTATAAAATAGTGAATAACAATATGACAACACCTAATATTCCGAGCATGTCACAACTATATGGTTGTGGTGATATATATACGAGCGCACATGATTTATATTTATTTAATGAAGCACTCTTCTCTGGAAAATTAATTTCAAAAGAGAGTTATAATCAAATGTTTACTGCTGTGAAAAAAGATTACGGATTTGGCTGGTATGTAGATCCAGGAAGCTATTCAAATCATGGTGTAATGCCAGGTTGGAATTGTTTAAATGGTTTTAGTAAAAATGGTAGTGTATATGTTGTTTTATTATCTAACATTCAAAATAACATTAAATCATTTGGTAAAGTGAATAACGATATTTATACGATGTTACGAAATATTGAAGTGTAAATGACTGTCTTTTTTGGATAGTCTTTTTTTCTTGAGGAAGTGTATGTGCAATGGGATAATGAAATAAAGTGAAACTTTAATCAGTGGGGGTTTTCTTCATCCCCCACTGATTATTAGCCTTCACCAATCGGGCTTTTACGGGCAGTCGATCACCCACCTAACTTCTTTGCTTTCGCCGAATTTTGAAGTGTGGGTCTTACTGCCCGGCAAATAGCGGGATAAATGGAAAAGGGGACGTGATATGAGTATACATAAGCATCACGCACGTAATGCGAAACGTATTTTTTTTGTATCTGTCATTGTATGGATTATCGTTGCAATTGGATTAGTGATGGAATATAAAAAAGGGATGCTATTCACTTCAGAGAAAGACAATCTGCAATTAATAGGTATTTTACTACCAGCAATTGGATTATTAATATATAGCTTTATAGAAAAACGAAGATCAAAAATACTTAAACAGGAAAATTATAATATAGAGACTTCTGAATTACTTGAGCAACAAAAATTTGTTGTTCGGAAAGAGGTAGGGATATTTCAAGTAATAACGTACTTTGGATTAGAAGGAAATACAGTAGGTTTTTTAAAAGAAGAGTATGATTTTGTTATTCAAAGTGTATGGCAAGCTGTACTCTCTTTTCTTTTTAAGGGACTACATAAGCAACAATTTTATTTATATAATCACTCAGGAGAAAGATTGTTGCGTGTTCAAAAGAATATGGGAGTACGCAACTTCTATATTTTTTCGAATATGGATGGAAAGAAAATTGGGGAGTTGAAACAAGTACTAAGTTTAACAAAATGGGAATGAATCTTTTTAGGGGTGGATGGTAAAGAATTTGGTAAAGTGACTGGGGACCTTTCAGCAACAAGGCAGAAAATAGACTGGCGAGATGGCACGCATATTGATGTGAAAGAAGATGGTATTCCGTTAGAAGCTGTTAAGTATTTTTCGGCAAGCGGTGGTTCTCTTGTTACAGCTTCTATCAGTGAACAGGCAGAATTACCACGAGCGGTTTATTACAGTACAGCTGCCATTGTTACAATTAAAAATTAAAATACTTATAAAGATAGATGGGATACCGTCTATCTTTTTTATTTAGTTAAAAATTCTTGTTTCTTTGAAAAATGTATGTCTTACCTATCACATAAAAAGCCTGCTTTGTATACATTAAGATGTATGAATGTATTTTTTATATTTTAAAAATAAATAGGAGGAGAAGTGTATGTGTCTGTTCAGAAAATATTGGCATAAATTATCCCGACTGTTTAATAGACAATTAGGTTATTTTTTAGATGACAAGTTACTGCCTGCTGTGGAACGACTTTTATTTTCGCAAAATTTTGCGAGATTTATTCAAAGAAATTCTAAGCAAGCTACAGAAGAATTTATTAAATCAAGTCAATTTCAATCGATTATTTGTAACATTTTAAAAGAATGTAATACATCACCGTTTAAAGAAATTGCAAAGCAATATTTAGGTAAAAATGTCGAAATTACTGTGACGGTTGGGCAGTTAACAGGTGTTATTGTAGCAGTTGGCGACGATTTCTTAATACTGCAAGAAGGAATAGGAACTGAAGTTTTATTACCATTTACAAGTATTATATCAATTAAAGAAGTGTAAGAAAGGAGAGTTATATATGTTATTTACTGATGAACTGCGTAACCATGTTGGTGAGTTAGTGCAAGTTGTGACAGCTGTAGAAATTGTTGCAGGCATTCTTTTATCTGTGACAGACGGGGCAGTAAGTGTTCGTACTTCTCCTTCCTATGGACCACCGGAAGATGTAATTGTGCGTACTCCTATTATTGCCTATGTTCGCTTGGAAGGGTAAGCGTGATACAAGTATGAGAGTATCAGTTGTTATTCCGGCGCATAATGAAGCAAGTACGTTATCTCAAGTTTTAGTAGAAGTGGAGAAGCTGAAGCCGTATGAAATTATCGTAGTAGATAATGGATCGACAGATGGGACGAAAGAAATAGCAATACAACATCATTGTCATGTGATTTATTATAAACATTCTCTTGGCAATGATGTGGGACGGGCAATTGGAGCAAGAGAAGCAAAAGGTGAAATTGTCTTGTTTTTAGATGGTGACATCGTTATTGAGAGTAAAGAGTTACAATGTTTCGTGAAAGGGATTCGGCAGGGGCACCAAATTGTTGTGAATAATTTAACATGGTCGGTTTATTTAAAGATGAGACCACATTATACGACAGTTGGAAAATTCATGCTGAATCGCTATTTGAATAAAAAGGAGCTTGTTGTTGGATCTTTAATCGCAATTCCACATGCGATGAGTAGGGAAGTTATTGAGAAACTTGGGTGGTGGAATTTAGCAGATCCAGCATTATTTCAAGCGATGGCGATGTCTAGAGGAGTAGATATTGTCGATGTGGCTTCGGTCGATGTAATTCATACAAATAAGGTTCGTCCTGTGCATACGGGAATATCACCTGGTTCTCCTTATCCGAAAGCGACTAGTCGTATTATGGGTGATCATTTACGTGCTTTGCAATATGTAATTGAAATATATGGTAAACGCGGTGGTTTTTCGGAGGGAAACAGAGATAGAGAGTTTATAGGGAAATATAAACCAGCTGTATTAAAGAAGGAAAAAGCGAAATATAGTGCGATTATACCAGTGTCAGAAGAAAAGATGACTATAAAATCTGTTATACAAGAAGTGAAAAAAGCAGGAGTAGATGAAATTATTGTTGTTGCGAATGGAGCGGATATCGAGACTATTAAACAGGCACAGCTAGAGAATGTTATTGTTGTTGAATTCGGGGAGGCGCTTGGACATAATGTAGCGCGAGCGATAGGAGCCATGCATGCTACAGCTGATATTTGTTTATTTGTTGATGGTGATTTTGCTATTCCGGCAAAAAAACTAACTCCCTTTTTGCATGCTATTGAAGATGGGAGTGATATGGCATTAAATGATTTGCAATGTTTATTAGATATGTTTCATCCCGCGGATCCAATTAGTATGGGAAAATACTTTGTAAATTTAGTAGCGAAACGACCAGATTTATGGAATAACTCACTAACGGCAGTGCCACATGCTATGCATAAGAAGGTAATAGATAAAATTGGATATGACTCTCTCATTATCCCGCCATTAGCTCAAATGAAAGCTATTTTGGAGGGATTCTCTATTACAGCAGTACAATTTGTAGATGTTATAAAAACAAATCGAGTACGCCCAGAGCAACATGGATTTGTTAATGGACGTATTCCAGCATTTGACCGTATTTTCGGTGATCAACTTGAGGCGATTGCTTATCTATTACAATATACAGACGAACGCGGGAGTTTTACAGATGGAGAACGGGATAGAGATATTATTCAACAATTGAGAAAGGAAGAAAAGAATACAGATGAATGCTAGTAGTAAAGTAGCTATTATTGGATTAGGGTATGTTGGTCTTCCTTTAGCGGTCCATTTCGCAGAAAGAGGATATACAGTACTTGGACTAGATAAAGATACTAGGAAAATAGAATCGATTATAAAAGGAGAAAGTTATATTCCAGATGTTTCTTCTAAAGAGTTACAAAGTTTATTAACTAAAAAAAGCTTACTAGTAAATACACCAGATAAAGGTGTTACTGAGTTCCAAAAGAGTGATTATGTTATTGTTACTGTCCCGACTCCAATTAATGAGCAAAGAGAACCGGATTTAAGTGCTCTCATTTCAGCTTCGCATTATATACAACAAAACCTTCAAAAAGGACAAACCTTCATTTTTGAAAGCTCCACATATCCAGGTACACTTGAGGAAGTTATCATTCCTATTATTTCTCAAACTGGTAAAAAGGTAGGAGTGGATTATTATATTGGTTATTCACCGGAGAGAATTGATCCGGCAAATAGTCAATATTCAGTTCAATCGATTCCAAAGGTTATTAGTGGACAAACAGAACAATGTAAACAAAAGGTACAGGATTTGTATAGCACTATCTTCGATGTAGTTGTTCCTGTTAGTTCTCCAAAAGTAGCGGAGATGTGTAAGCTATTTGAAAATATTCAGCGCTTAGTTAACATTTCGTTAGTAAATGAGTTAAATATGCTATGTGAAAGTTTGAATATTAATTTTTATGAGGCGCTTGAAGCTGCATCTACAAAACCGTTTGGATTTACTCCGTATTGGCCAGGACCAGGAATAGGAGGACATTGTATTCCTGTAGATCCTTTATATTTTCAATGGAGAATAAAGAAAAATGGGGCTATTAGTCAATTAATTGAGGCGGCACATGTAATTAATGAAGAAATGCCAGAGAAAATAGTCGGAAAGGTAAAAGGCATGGTGCAATCACCCGCAACGGTTTTAATTGTAGGGATTGCGTATAAGAAAGATGTAAATGATTTGAGAGAATCACCAGCATTGCCAATTATTCAATTACTAATAAAAGAAGGATACGAGATAGAATACCATGATCCATATATTTCTTCTGCGGAAATTGGAGATAGGGTGTATCAATCTGTTTCCTTGGATGAACAAAAGGTTAAACAAGCAGATTGTATATTAATTTTAACTGATCACTCTAATATCGATTGGGAGCTTTTTAAAAGAATAAAGCGAGTAATCGATACACGTGGAATTATAAAGAAGGTGAGTGCATGAGTAAGAAATGTTTAATTACAGGTGGAGCAGGATTTATTGGATCACATCTAGCTGAAGAATTAGTGAAAAGAGGTTATGGAGTCACAATTGTGGATAACTTCTATAAAGGGAAAAATAAATATCATAATGAGTTAATGAAAGAGATTCCAGTTATTCCAATCAGTGTTTTAGACAAAAAGGCAATCGATGAATTAGTAAATCAACACGATGTAGTATTCCATTTGGCAGCAATATTAGGTGTTAAAACGACAATGGAAAAAAGTATAGAACTCATTGAAACAAATTTTGATGGAACGAGAAACATTTTACAAGCAGCATTAAAAGGCAAGAAAAAAGTAGTCTTTGCGTCTACTTCAGAAGTATATGGTAAGGGCAAGCCACCTTTCTCTGAAGAAGGAGATCGATTATACGGGGCAACTTCTAAAATACGCTGGAGTTATGCAGTTTGTAAAACGTTAGAAGAGACATTATGTTTAGGATACGCATTAGAAGGTTTGCCGGTAACGATTGTTCGTTATTTTAATATTTATGGTCCAAGAGCGAAAGATGGTCCGTATGCAGGGGTAATCCCACGATTTATCCGGGCGGCTTTGCAAGGTGAAGACATTCTCGTATATGGCGATGGAAAGCAGACACGTTGCTTTACGTACGTAAGTGATGCAGTAGAGGCAACGATTCGAGCAATGGATGAGAATGTAAATGGTGAGATTATTAATATAGGTTCTGAGAATGAAAAAAATATTAAAGAAGTAGCAGAAGTAATCAAAAAACTAACAAATTCTTCTTCAAAAATTGTACAAGTTCCTTTTGAAAAAGTATATCCACATGGTTTTGAGGAAATTCCAAATAGAAGACCAGACGTAACAAAATTAAGAGAACTTGTTCAATTTCAAGCGACAATAACGTGGGAACAAGGATTGAAAGAAACTATTAAATGGTTTCGTGAAGAAAACAATGGCTAAGTCATTATCGGTTATTATTCCCGTATGTAATGAAGTGGATACGATTTCAGACGTGATTCAATCGGTAAAGCCATTCAATCCAGTAGAGATTATTGTAGTAGCTAATGGTTGCAATGATGGTACAGAAGGGGTTGCTGAGAGTTTAGGATGTAGAGTAATTCAGAATAAAGAGTCACTTGGTAACGACGTTGGCCGCGCAGTTGGTGCAAAACATGCGATAGGTGATGTATTACTGTTTATAGATGGAGATTTCGCTATTCAAACTTCAAAATTGCAATTATTTCTTAATCCGATTTTACATGATCAGGCTGACATCGTTTTAAATAATTTGGATGCATTATTTTTAAAAAACAAAAACCACATTCCGTTACAGTATGGCGCCAAATATTAAATGCAATGTTAGAGCGCGAAGAATTAAAAATTGATTCTTTATTATCTGTACCTCATGCGTTGACGAAAGAAGTCGTTCAAAGTATTGGATATGAATGTTTTGTTAATCCTATTGTAGCTCATTTACGCTTAGCACAAAGTAAGTGGAAAATTAGTCGTCATTGTGCAATTGACGTCATTACGCCGAATAAATTTCGGCCACTCGAGCATGCAGCATATGGCACAGATCTTGCACAAGCTGAAAAACGAATGATAGGTGACCATATAGAAGCTGTAGCGGAGCGGATAATAGGCAGCGATGAGCGTGGAGGATATTATGATGGAAATCGGAAAAGAGAGAGTGTCTATCATACTTTAAATTTTGAAGATTTTTATCAAGGATGGGGCGTTACATCTAATTTGTATAAAGGAAAGCAATTATCGGTAATTATTCCTGTACAAGATGAAGAGAAAACAATTGGAAACGTTATAGAGGAGCTTCGTAAAATTGAACCTTTTGAAATCATCGTTGTTGTAAATGGTTCGTCAGATAAAACGGCAACAATTGCAAAAGAAAAAGGAGCAACAACAATTATATATAAAGAAGCACTCGGAAACGATGTGGGGCGTTCGCTTGGAACTTATTTTGCAAAAGGAGAAATTGTGTTATTTATAGACGGTGATTTTGTTATTCCAGCTAGTGAGCTATATCCTTTTGCAAAAGCTATTGCAGATGGGCAAGATGTCGCATTAAATGATCTAAATCATTATTTAGATTTAAGAGTACCACTTCATCTCGTAACTGCATTTAAATATGCGTTAAATTTAGCTTGTGATAGAAAAGATTTAGGAGTAGGCTCTCTTATTGCCGTACCTAATGCATTTAGTAAGACGTGTTTGAAAGCAATAGGATATAGATCTTTACTGTCACCTTGTGTAGCGCAAGTGAAAGCTGTTCTTTCAGGATTCGAAATTGCATGTGTCAGTCGTGTTGAGGTCGATAAAATGAACCGTATTCGTCCCAGTGAACATTTTGCAAAAATAGGACATCCTCCAGCTGTACTTCGAATTATTGGTGATCATATGGAAGGATTAGAGCAATTAATTGCATTAAAGGGCAGTCGGGGTGGATTCTATGATGGAAATAGAAAAAGAGATGTTTTATAGGTAACAAAAAAAGTGTACAACATATGTACACTTTTTTGTTCCGTTATAAAAACTATAACAGATTAGGAGATAAGAGTATTACAGCTCTACAATGGGTATTGTTCTTATATTACAAAATAGGACTCGTATATAAGGATACCAAAAAAATACAATTAAAGAAAGGGTTAATTATAAAGACTTTTGAGCGAAGTTAACACTATGCATACAGTAGTTTGCTCAACATTTCACAAACATGTCACAACTATTTCGTTCACTTTCGCAAAAAAGTAGTATTCTAAGTGTGTAAGCTGTTATATAAAAAATCTTATTCCTGTACTAATCAAAAATGGAGGAGATTAGGATGACTCAAATATTAGAAAATGTAAAAAACGCATGGGAAAACTTTAAAGGTGAAAAATGGAAAGCAGAGATTGATGTTCGCGATTTCATTTTAAATAATGTAAACGTTTTCGAAGGGGACGAATCTTTCTTAGCGGGAGCAACTGAAGCAACGAAAACACTTTGGGATCAAGTAATGGATTTAACAACAAAAGAACGTGAAAACGGTGGCGTTCTTGATATGGATACAAAAATTGTTTCTTCTATTACATCACATGAACCAGGATATTTAAATAAAGATATTGAAAAAGTAGTCGGTTTCCAAACTGATAAGCCATTTAAACGTTCATTACAACCATATGGTGGTATTCGTATGGCGGAACAAGCTTGTGAATCTTATGGATACGAAATGGATAAAGAACTTAGTAAGATTTTCAGAGACTGGCGTAAAACTCATAATCAAGGTGTATTTGATGCATATACACCAGAAATGAAAGCGGCTCGTAAATCAGGTGTTATTACTGGTCTTCCAGATGCATATGGACGTGGACGTATTATCGGTGATTACCGCCGAGTAGCGCTATATGGTATAGATCATTTAATTGAAGCGAAAAAAGCTGATTTTAATTTAACTGGTGGTGTAATGAGCGAAGAGACGATGCGTTTACGCGAAGAGTTATCTGAGCAAATGCGTGCACTTCAAGAATTAAAACAAATGGCTTCTTCTCATGGTTTTGATATTTCTAAACCAGCAACAAATACACAAGAAGCTTTCCAATGGTTATACTTCGCATATCTTGCAGCGATTAAAGAGCAAAACGGAGCTGCAATGAGTCTTGGACGTACTTCTACATTCTTAGATATTTACATTGAAAGAGATTTAGAAAATGGTACTTTAACAGAAGAAGAAGTACAAGAAATCGTGGATCACTTCATTATGAAATTACGTCTTGTGAAATTCGCAAGAACACCTGATTATAATGAATTATTCTCTGGTGACCCAACTTGGGTAACTGAATCTATCGGTGGTATGGCTTTAGATGGTCGTCCATTAGTAACAAAGAACTCATTCCGTTTCTTGCATACATTAGATAATTTAGGACCAGCTCCAGAACCAAACTTAACAGTTCTTTGGTCTAAACAATTACCAGAGAACTTTAAAAACTACTGTGCAAAAATGTCTATTAAAACATCAGCAATTCAATATGAAAATGATGACATTATGCGTGATGACTACGGTGATGACTACGGTATTGCTTGTTGTGTATCTGCAATGAGAATCGGTAAGCAAATGCAGTTCTTCGGCGCACGTGCAAACTTAGCGAAAGCATTACTATATGCGATTAACGGCGGTAAAGATGAAAAATCTAAAGCTCAAGTTGGCCCTGAGTACGCACAAATTACTTCTGAAGTATTAGATTATGAAGAAGTTATGCATAAGTTTGATATGACAATGGAATGGTTAGCAGGTCTATATTTAAATACATTAAACGTTATCCACTATATGCACGATAAATATAGCTACGAGCGTATTGAAATGGCGCTTCATGATACAAATGTTCTTCGTACAATGGCGACAGGTATCGCAGGATTGTCTGTAGTAGCAGACTCATTAAGTGCAATTAAATACGGAAAAGTAAAACCAATTCGTGATGAAAATGGTATTGCAGTTGACTTTGAAATTGAAGGTGATTTCCCTAAATATGGTAACAATGATGATCGTGTAGATGAAATCGCAGTAAATCTTGTGAAAACATTTATGAATAAACTTCGTAAGCATAAAACATACAGAAATTCTGTTCATACAATGTCAATCTTAACAATTACATCTAACGTCGTATACGGTAAGAAAACTGGTAATACTCCAGATGGCCGTCGTACTGGAGAACCATTTGCACCGGGCGCAAACCCAATGCATGGTCGTGATACAAAAGGTGCATTAGCATCACTATTATCTGTAGCTAAATTACCATATGAAGATGCACAAGATGGTATTTCCAATACATTCTCTATTATTCCAAAAGCACTTGGTAAAGAAGATGATGTACAAGTACGCAACTTAGTATCTATGCTTGATGGTTATGCAATAAAAGAAGGACATCACTTAAATATTAACGTATTTAATCGTGAAACATTAATGGATGCAATGGAGCACCCTGAAAAATATCCACAATTAACAATTCGTGTATCTGGTTACGCTGTTAACTTTATTAAATTAACTCGTGAACAACAAATTGATGTAATTAACCGTACAATGCATGAAAGCATGTAAGTGAAAAAAGTGTCCCTCCGCTTTTAATATGTAGTGGAGGGAGGCTGTTTCAATAAAGGAGGAAGTAACATGGTAAAAGGAAGAATACATTCTGTAGAGTCTTGTGGTACTGTTGATGGCCCAGGGATTCGTTATGTCATATTTACACAAGGGTGTTTATTACGTTGTCAATATTGCCATAATGCTGATACGTGGGAGATCGGTAAAGGAAAAGAAATAACAGTTGAAGAAGTAATGCAGGATGTGACATGTTACCTTCCATTTATTGAAGCTTCTGGAGGCGGTATAACAGTTAGTGGTGGAGAACCATTATTACAGTTAGATTTCTTAATTGAATTATTTAAGAAATGTAAGGAAGTTGGAATTCATACAACAATTGATTCTTCTGGAGGTTGTTATTCTGAAGAGCCAGAATTCCAGCAAAAGTTGGATAAATTAATGGATTATACAGATTTAGTTTTATTGGATTTGAAACATATTGATTCAAAGAAACATCGTAAATTAACAGGGAAATCAAATGAACATATTTTACAATTTGCTCGTTATTTATCGGATAAGAATAAACCGATTTGGGTACGACATGTATTAGTTCCAGGTGTTACTGATAATGAAGAGGATCTGCAAAAATTATCTAGCTTTATTCAAAGTCTGTCTAATGTTCAGAAAGTTGAAGTGCTACCATATCATAAGCTTGGTGTATATAAATGGGAGGCGCTTGGGCATAAATATCCACTCGCAAATGTAGAACCACCTACGGAAAAAAATGTAGAACAAGCGAGACATATTTTAAAAGCAGTCTAATCCAAATATTGGATTAGACTTTTTGCTTTCTTTACAATAAAACCTAGAGTATATATATAGAAAAGAGTATACTGAAAAAAGAATATCCATATTTTTGTAAGGAATAAGTGGAGAAATTTACATAATTGTAAAGGGAAATCAAAATAGTAAAAAGAATTAAGAAGTAAAAGAGTGAGTATCATGGAATAGAGAACATTTGTAAGTTATTGCGAAAGCTCTTATAGGAAAGTATAATGTAAAGATATGAGCACGGATAGGATTAAGGGGTCAATCTTATATGCTTTGCATATCCACGACAGGTACATAGCTAACAGGGGAATATTGGAATCCAAGTATGTAATGTTTAAGGAAAATGTTTTTCCTATTGTCGTATATGCAATATGGAGAAACAAAAAGCTAGGAGTGGATTTGTTTGATAAAAAACCCCAAGGTTTTAATTTTAACTGCACATTACGGTAATGGTCATGTGCAAGTAGCGAAAACATTAGAACAAACATTTCGCCAAAAAGGAATTGAAAATGTAATTGTATGCGACTTGTTTGGAGAATCACATCCATTTATAACTGACATTACAAAATATTTATATTTAAAAAGTTATACAATAGGAAAAGAATTATATCGTTTGTTTTATTACGGGGTAGAAAAAATTTATGATAAAAAAATAGCATCTTGGTACGCAAATTTTGGAAGGAAACGTTTGAAATCACTTTTACAAGTGGAGAAACCGGATATCGTTATTAATACCTTTCCAATCATAGCTGTACCTGAGTTGAAAAAGCAAACAGGTATTTCAATCCCTGTTTATAATGTGTTGACGGATTTTTGTGTGCATAAAATATGGATTCATCGTGAAGTAGATCGTTATTTTGTAGCAACTGATCACGTGAAAAAGGTGATGGTTGATATTGGTGTACCTGCGGAACAAATTGTTGAAACTGGAATTCCAATTCGTAATAGTTTTGAGCTAAAGATAAATCAAGACATTATATATAATAAGTATCAGTTATGTAAGAATAAAAAGATTTTACTAATTGTAGCAGGTGCTCATGGGGTACTAGGAAGTGTAAAAGAACTATGCCAGTCATTTATGGCCGTACCTAATTTACAAGTAGTTGTCGTTTGCGGAAAAAATGAAGCTTTAAAACAGGATTTATTAGGATTACAGGAACAAAATTCGGATGCTTTAAAAGTATTTGGTTATGTTGAAAACATTGATGAGTTATTCCGTGTTACTTCTTGTATGATTACGAAGCCAGGTGGTATTACATTAAGCGAAGCAGCAGCATTACAAGTACCTGTCATTTTATATAAGCCTGTCCCAGGACAAGAAAATGAAAATGCGTTGTATTTTGAAAAAAAAGGAGCTGCAGTTGTAATCCGTGATGACAGTGAGGTTTTTGCAAAAACAGAGGCGTTATTACAAGATGATATGAAGCTTCTCCAAATGAAAGAAGCAATGAAAAATATTTATCGTCCTGAACCGGCATGTCATATCGTGGATACAATTTTGGAAGAAAATCATGCAGAGCCGAATCATATACCTATGAAATCACCTGCTCTTGCAGAATCATTTACTTAATATGTAACCCTCTTTTATATGTTTAAAGAGGGTTCCTTTTATTGTAAGGATTCCTTTATCCGGCTATTTGAGGGAAGTAAGACTCCCATCTTGAAATTGGGCGAATGCGAGGACGTTAGGTGGGAGATAGCTTCCCGTAAAAGCCTTCACTTTATCCACAAAGGGATGCGCTTTCATTAGACGGTAAAGTCGGAATATTAACAACTATATCCACATTGTCCACAATTTTTAGAAAAATATCCACAATTCCAGTAGTTGATATGTGCGAAAATATATAAAAATATCAAAGTTTTTAGAAAAATATTCACAATCATATCGATGTTGTGGATAAAGTTGTCCACAACAAAAGAGTTCCCTTATGTATAAGGGAACTCTTTTAGGTTATTTCTGTCAGTCGGGAAAATTATGTAATGAAAATGAATAATTAGGGGGGAAAACTTCTAATTATTCATTTTCACTTTAAATACTTTTTGAGCGATATCCCGCTGCACGATCTGCTTTTCGAAATTCTCGTTGATATAGAACTTCTTGTGTACTAGATAATGTATTTTTCGCTTTGTCACGTTTCTTTTTATCCATTACAAATCACCTCGTGTCCTAAAGTCACTATCTATCGTTTCCAAAGACATGGGGTGATATACATATATGCCAAACGGTTAATGATTAATTATTATTTCTAAAAATTTAGATTACGCTTCTTTTAAGTGGTGGGCGTCTTGGAATGTTGTATCACGCATTGTTGCAAGTGTATATTGATCTTTTGGAATTTCATATAGATTATATACTTCTTCATTTACGTTAATTTCATCATAAACGGCTTTTCTCGTTTCGTTTGCTAGATTCACATATTGTAGTTTTTCGGCAGCTTTAATAGAACGAATATTTATTTTGCGAATACGCATAAAGATGGTTTCAATATCTAACTCATAGAAAAGTTCGCTAAAAAATGAATCTTTCGCCAATTTATTATAGCCTTTGCCATGGTATGGTTTTCCAAGCCATGTTCCAAGGAATCCAGCTTTTTCTTGCACATCAAATAAAGTAATTGTTCCGATAGGGTTACCCCATTCATCTAAAATTGTGCGTGAAATTAACTCTCCACGCTCTTCGGCTTCAATGGTTTGTTTCGTTAAAAATAAATATTCCTCATAAGAATAAGCCTTTTGACGCACAAAAGGGAAGACAGCTGGATCCACCATTAACTCGTATAGAACGTGGCTGTCGTGTAAGTCGCGTTTTTTCAACACACTAACTCCTCCTCACACGAGGGTAGCATGACGAAAAAGCACCCCACCCTCGAAATTTTTATATCAATCTTTAAAAAATTTCGGGGTGGGAATCGAACCCACTAGAACCAGTTTATAACGCTGGTGGCGCACCATTTGCCTTCCCCATTCATCAATTTGAAAATGATAATCACGACACAAATTGATTATGGTTTCATTCAGTTTATAATCGTATAATACTTTATCTAGTCAAAAAAATAAACTAGTTTTTTTATTTTTTTGTAAATTATTTTTCCGTCAATCATAGTTAGTACAGGCTTGGCTAAATAATGGAAAGGATGATGTGTCCATAACACGAGATCAGCGTCTTTTCCAACCTCAATGCTTCCAATTCTATCCTCTAAACGCAAATTTCTCGCTGGAAATATAGTGATTCCTTCCAATGCAGTTTTCTCGTCTAACCCTTCCCTTACTGCGACAGCGGCACAAACATTTAAATATTGAATTGGTGTATAAGGGTGATCAGTTGTTATAGAAACTTCTACTCCATTTTTAGATAATATATGGTAAGTATCCCATGTTTTGTTTTTTAGTTCGATTTTAGACCGGCGTGTAAGAGTGGGACCAACTGAAACTTTTAAATTGTGTTTTGAAAGCTCTTCAACAATAAAGTGTCCTTCTGTACAATGCTCAATACGTAAATCAAGATTGAATTCTGTTGCAAAGCGTAAAGCAGAACTAATATCGTCAGCACGGTGAGCGTGGATACGTACCGGTATTTCGCGGCGTAATGCTTTTAAAATAGGGAGCATTCGAAAATCAGCTTCATGCCCGTAGTGCTGTGCTTCATAGAATGATTCCCGAAGTAACCCCATAATGCCCATGCGTGTAATGGACTCTTTCGTTCCATTACTATGAACCTTTTTAGGGTTTTCTCCAAAGGCAATCTTTAAACCAGCAGGTTCTTGAATAATCATGTGATCAATACAAGTTCCAGCAGTTTTTATTACACAAGTAGTACCGCCGATAATATTTTGACTCCCAGGCATAACGTGAACAGTTGTGATCCCGTTTTGTACAGCGTCTTGAAATGCGATATCAAAAGGATGGATTCCGTCTAAAGAACGGATATGTGGTGTTGAAACTTCAGAGGTTTCGTTAGCGTCATTTCCAGCCCAACCAGTGCCTTCATCATAGAGACCAAGGTGAGTATGGACGTCAATAAATCCAGGTAAGAGATGAAGAGCTCGCGCATCTATAACGGTCATATCTTGAGTAGGCTGAATAGAAGGTTTGACCTCAGCAATTCGTTCTCCTATAACGAGTACATCACCTTGAAACTTGGGAGATGTAATAGGATACACAATGGCTTGTTTGAGCAATATTTTCATAGGTACCTCATTTCTGTTACTTTACAATATTAATGTGATTGAAGAAAAAGTAACTGAAAGGTTATTTGTGTAGTAATGCTCTGAATCCTAGAAAATGAAAGTTTTGAAAGGGAACCCCTTGTAAAACTGTGTTTTAGAAGTACTACATTGTATGCGAAAGTATATTTTGTAATGCATGGTCTATTGTCGGAAATGTGTATTGGTACCCATGTTCAATTGCTTTACTAGGTAATACATGTTGCCCTTCTAGTACAAGTATACTCATCTCACCCAATAAAGCGTGAAGCATAAATGAAGGGACAGGTAACCAATGAGGTTTTCTCATTATAGTTGCCATGGTTTCTCCAAATTCCTTCATTCTTATAGGTAACGGGGCTGTAATATTAAGAGGACCATTAATTTCTTCTTTGTGTATGATGAAATCAATCATGCGAACGACATCATCTATATGAATCCATGATAACCATTGATTTCCAGATCCAATTGTGCCTCCGATATAAAATTGATAGGGAAGTAGCATCTTTGGAAGAGCACCTCCGTCTGCACCTAATATGACTCCGAATCTTGCGTAGATTGTTCGCATTCCAAGAGAACGTGCTTTAGATGCTTCTTGTTCCCATGAATATACTGTATTTGCTAAAAAGTCATTTCCAGGAATCTCATGCTGTTCTGTAAAAGACTCAGTTTCAGACGTTCCATAGTATCCAATAGCACTTGCGTTAATAAATGTATTTGGCTTTGTACCAAGTGTTTGCAATTGTTTAATAAGTCCTTTTGTTGTTTGAATTCGACTGTTTAAAATGGATTCCTTTTGTTTCTTTGTCCACCTACTATTAATAGACTCTCCAGCTAGATTAATAACTACATCAATAGAAGAGAGGGGGAAGGTTTGTAAATCAGGTGTCCATCGTACATACTGAAGGTTAGGGTGGGAAGTTTCAGTAGTTTTGTTTCGAGTAAGAATGTAAACATTATATCCTTTTTGAATAAAAAAAGTAGAAAGGTATTTACCGATAAAGCCGGTACCACCAGAAATTGCGATTCTCACAATTATTTCCTCCTCATTATATATATTCTTGAAAAGCAAAAACGTTCCTTGACTATGTTAAAATAATAGAGAGGTGAGAGTATGGCTGTCATTACAAAAATAGAAGTGCAAAAACGATCGAAAGAGCGATTTAATATTTATATTGATAAAGGTCAAGGTGAAGAGTACGGATTTAGTGTGGATCAAGTAATCTTAATGAAACATGGATTACAAAAAGGTTTAGAAATTGATGAAATAGAGTTAGGCAATATTTTGTTCAATGAAGAGGTACAAAAAGCATATTTACAAGCAATCTCCTATTTATCCTATCAAATGAGAACGAAACAAGAAATAGAAGATTTTTTACGAAAAAAAGAAGTGGGACAGGCCATCATCTCTGAAGTCGTTTCGAAATTATTACATGACCGATATATTAATGATAAAGAGTATGCCATTTTATATACGCGAACGCAAAGTAATGTGAATCGAAAAGGTCCAACTGTTATAAAAAGAGAGCTGTTAAATAAAGGCGTTCAGGATCTAATCATTACACATAGTTTACAAGAGTATCCAAAGGAGAAGCAAATTGAAAATGCTTTGATTCTTGTAGAAAAAAGAAAAAATCTTATCAAAAGCATTCATTTTTACAAATGAAGCTAAAGTTAGATGAAATGCTTGTTCGTAAAGGATATTCTAGAGATGTGATTCAAATTTGTTTGGAAGAATTGAAAGACGAAAAAGATGACGAAAAGCAACAAGAAGCGTTACACTATCATGGAAATAAATATTATGAGAAATATAAGAAGTATGATGGATGGACATTCGAAAATAAGATGAAACAAGCGTTATATCGAAAAGGATTTTCTATTGATGAAATAGAGATATTTTTACAAATGAAAAGTGAAGAGGGATGAGGGGAATAATAAGATGAATATGCCAAAACGCTACAGTGAAATGACACCGCATGAGCTTAGAGAAGAAATTGGCGCTTTAAAGGAGCAAGCAGTAAAGGCTGAGCAACTTGGAATTGTAAATGAATTCGATGTATTAATGAGAAAGATGGCCATGGCCCGTGCTTACATGACTGATATAAACAAATTCCATATTGGTGAGACATATGAATTAGTAGAAGAACCTGGTGTATTATTTAAAATTACGTACTTCAATGGGGTATTTGCTTGGGGTTATAAGCAAAATGATAATGAAGAGATTGGGATACCAATTTCCTTGTTGCAAGAAAAATAAAAACCAGAGAGCGAATATCTCTCTGGTTTTCATCTTTGGTAGGCGTTAAAGGAGATAGGAGATTCTAAAATTGGCGTTTTTTACATTCGTTGGCCAATATAATGAGAGACTGGGTTTGTTGCGTCTGTCCGTTAACTTGCGCTTTCGCATGTTTCGGACGAGTCCACGTATGGTTAAATAATTCAGAACGACTATCTAAACGATCACGGTAGCTCATCTTTATCACCTCGTGTAGGAAGTTAATTTTTTAGGCTGTACCTGTACTACTCTTCCTGCTGATTTGCAGCACGCATACGTTCTTGTGGGTGCGTGTTAATTGTGCCGTTAGGTCGTTTCGAAGCGAAGCGTGATTTCGCTTTCGGCTGACCGTCGATTTTGCTGTTGTTTTTTGACTCAGACCAAAATTCGGCTTGTTTACCCATTGCGAACGCCCTCCTCATCATCAGTTGATACCTCTTTAAGAAGTATCACTTATAGAATGTGCAAAATAGAAGAAACTATCCTTTAGAAATGAAGGGATAAATAGGTAAAAGGAGATTAGAACATGAATGATATTTATGAAGCATTAACGAAAGAATTATTAGACAAGAATGACAAGCTTTCTTACGGACAAGCTCGTGCGTGGGTTGAATTACTTTGGGAAGATTTTCAAACAACTTATGCGAAATCAGGTCGTTATCAAGGTGAGGAAATGACTGAGCAAGTAGTAAGAACATGGATTAATAATCATGGAGCGCGTCTTCATGAAATGCGTACAAATAATCCGAAATACAGCCATTTAATTAATCAAGAAGACCATTTAAAACATTAAAAAAGCGACTAAAGTCGCTTTTTTTAATGTGGAAGCAATTCCAGTTTCTTTCGAAGTTTTTCTTCGCTGAAAATCCATCCGGTATAAGAATTAATAATATTTAAATTTTGATCGAGCTGAACGATTGCAACGAATGGATAATAATCTTTACTTCGATAGCGCAAATCAATGAATCGAATTTCGTAATAGTTATCATAATCAAAAATATCCCAACGATATACAGGAGAGAAAGATAAGAAGGCCGAGATGTTTTCATCTTGTTTAGCAGCTCTCATAATAGCGTTATCTGGGAACGGTACCCGATCGAACTTATCGTATATCATAATGTTACCACGATGCCATCTCGCAACGTAGTAATAATCAGTCGTAACGACTGCTAAATGATAATGATAAAATCGATAAGAAGGAGAAATGATGATCTTCTCAACATGTTTGAAACGTTTGTGTACAACGCTTCTTATATTTCTATGCATCATAATCCGTCCGATATAGTAAACAATCATTAATATATATGCAGCTAAGGCTGTATATCCTTTATGGGAACCTACGAGCATGCAAGCAATCGCAAGTATATGGATAAAGAAAATCACAGTATCAAACGTATTAATTATGCCGAGTGCGACCCATTTTTTTGTGAAAGGCCGTAACGCTTGTGTACCGTAGGCATTGAAAATATCTACAAAGACGTGAAGAAAGACAGCTATAAATGACCAAAGTAGTAGATGAAGATATGGAGCGTCTGAAAAGAAGGCGAAAGAGATGCCGCTTATAAGGAATGACCAAAGAATTACTGCAGGAATGGAATGAGTAACCCCGCGATGATTTCTTATATATTTAGCGTTATTACGCAATTTTAAAACTGTATCGATGTCAGGAATATTGGAACCAGCAATTGTAGCGAGCATAACTGCTTGTGGTCCAATATCACTTTGCGCTATAGCTGGGTCTAATGTTGCCAAACTACCTAAAGTGACACCCATAACAAGGTGAGTGGCTGTGTCCATAGAAATCCACCTCCGTTTTTTATTAATGTAACTCTTTTTATTCGATACCTCAAGTCCTTTGCCTTCTATTTCCTATGTCATCTTACTTAAATTTTTTCCTAAAAATCTTTATAATAGTACGTATATGCAAAAAAATGAGGGGGATCAAGTTTGACACTTGAAATATTAGAAAAATTTAACATAGAGCAGTTTCAAAATGATTTAATTGGTTGGTTTGAAAAAGAGCAACGCGACTTACCGTGGCGAAAAAATAAAGATCCATACCGTGTTTGGGTTTCGGAAATTATGTTACAGCAAACAAGGGTAGAAGCTGTAAAACCATATTACGCAAATTTTATGGGGAAGTTCCCTACGCTGGAAGCTTTAGCAAATGCTGATGATGAAGAAGTATTAAAAGCATGGGAAGGTTTAGGGTATTATTCTAGAGCACGAAATTTACACACGGCTGTAAAAGAGGTAAAAGAAGTATATGGCGGGATAGTACCGAGTGATGTAAAGAAAATTGAAAAATTAAAAGGAGTGGGACCATATACAAAAGGTGCAATTTTAAGTATCGCATATGGTATACCAGAGCCAGCAGTTGACGGAAATGTTATGCGCGTGTTATCCCGTATTTTATCAGTATGGGATGACATTGCAAAACCGAAAACTAGAAAAGTGTTTGAAGAGATTGTGCGGGAAATTATTTCAGCTGAAAATCCATCTTATTTTAATCAAGGTTTGATGGAATTAGGTGCACTAATTTGTATTCCTAAAAATCCAGCATGCTTACTTTGTCCTGTACGTGAGCATTGTAGGGGATATGCTGAAGGTGTTCAAAAAGAACTACCAGTAAAAAGTAAAGCGAAAGCTCCTACAATGGTACCGCTTGTTGCAGGAGTACTTCAAACTGAAGATGGTCGTTACGTTATTAATAAACGTCCAAGTAGCGGATTATTAGCTAATATGTGGGAGTTTCCGAATATTGAACTTGGCGAAGGGATTCGAAGTCAGAAAGAACAGCTTATAGATTATATGAAGGAAAAGTTTGAGCTTTCGATTTCTATTGATGAGTACGCAATGAATGTGCAACATACGTTTACGCATCGCACCTGGGATATATTCGTATTTTACGGAAAAGTAACTGGTGATATTGTTGAAACAGATACATTAAAGTTTGTATCGAAAGAAGCATTTGAGCAGTTACCTTTCTCTAAATCGCATCGTACGATTTATGAGAGTTGTGTTGAGAAAATTACAATGCAATAAACAAAAAAAGTGTTCCCTAGATTGGGAACACTTTTTTAATCGTAAGAAATTTTTGTCCCATGAGTCCAACTGGCATCACCTTCTTGTAAGCCACCTCTTGATTCAATTTCTACTACAATTTCTTTATAAATACTTTGACCTTCTGCGTTTAAATAGGGCAAAATCTGTTGTAATGAATGATGAAAATAAGCTAATTCATCTTCTTTCCATTCATTTTTTGAAATCATCGTTAGTTCAGTCATATCGCGTCCTATATACATATTTCCACCTCCGTACCCTATAGTTTGAATGAGTATTAAGAGATATATGCGGAAATTTTTCAACAGAAAATTACGGATAGTTTCTGGTTGAATTGGTTACATTATTGATTGTGGAGGTGAGAAAGATGAGTAAAAAACAACAAGGTTATAACAAGGCAACTTCTGGTGCTAGCATTCAAAGTACAAATGCTAGTTATGGTACAGAGTTTGCGACTGAAACAAATGTACAAGCAGTAAAACAAGCAAACGCACAATCAGAAGCAAAGAAAGCACAAGCTTCTGGTGCACAAAGTGCAAACGCTAGTTATGGTACAGAATTTGCAACTGAAACAGATGTGCATGCTGTGAAAAAACAAAATGCAAAATCAGCTGCAAAACAATCACAATCTTCTAGTTCAAACGAGTAATGAAAGAAAAACACTTCTCCAATTCGAGAGAAGTGTTTTCTTTGTGTGCGGGTCATTGTAATGAAAAGAAAGTGAACGACATAACTTCTAATAAGTCAACAAATGTAGTCAAAGGAGAAGGAAGTTAAAGATTAGAAATATGTAATTAGGAATAATAACTAATGAATAAATCTAAAAGGGGGTAAGTAATGAAGGATTTTGATAAGTTGGTAGGAGAGCAATTGGAAACGATGGATGAGCTGTTAAAATTGCAATCACACTTAGAGAAGTATCAGCAAATTGAAGTGAGTGAAAAGGATACGTGCGATAAAAAAGACTTACATTTTATTCGCCAAGAAATATATAGAACAGAAATAGCATTGAAACTATTACATGAAAAATTCGAAAAGCAAACGAATAGTGTGATTAAATCTTTTGAAACTGAAAAAATGATTTCAAATTTAGGATAAGATATGTTCTTACCTTCAGATGAAAAGTCCTTCTTAACATGAAAATAAGGAAGGGCTTTTTCTGTTATTATTTCCTTATTTATAAATGAGTCAGGAAAAGCCTCAGTAGGGATATGGTATTCAACAATAAACATGCAGTGTAAAAAATAGAGTCTTGTCGCTTTAGTTTTAAAATTTCGACAAAAAAGTTATAATAGAAAAAAAGTGAATGCAGTTCAAAGGATAGTTGATTTAATTTAAGAAGGGCATTTGCAGTTGAAAGAAGGGAGCATATATGGCATTTCCCAAAGAAGGAGAAAAAGTACAAATACATAGTTATAAACATAATGGCTCCATTCATAGAATGTGGGAAGAGACAACGATTTTAAAAGGGACACAGAGTCTTGTAATTGGAGCGAATGATCGAACAATAGTTACAGAATCAGATGGCCGAACATGGGTTACTCGGGAACCTGCAATTTGTTATTTTCATGCAAACTATTGGTTTAATGTGATTGGGATGCTAAGAGAAGAGGGCGTATATTATTATTGTAATTTAAGTTCTCCTTTTGCATATGATTCAGAAGCATTAAAGTATATTGATTATGATTTAGATATTAAAGTGTATCCAGATATGACATATACACTGTTAGATGAAGATGAGTATGAAAAGCATAGTCAAATCATGCAATATCCACCTGTTATTGATACAATTTTAAAGCGAAATGTAGCACATTTAACGCAGTGGATTCATCAAAGAAAAGGTCCATTTGCACCAGATTTCGTAGATATGTGGTATGAGAGATATTTAATGTACAGAAATTAAAACAAACCTGCAGGGGATTTCCCGGCAGGTTTGTCCTATTAGAGGGGGGATTATGTGCAAGGTATAAAAAGATATTTAAAATTTGTTAAACCATATAGATGGCTTATTGCTATTACAATTGTTATCGGTCTAGTTAAGTTCGGTATCCCGCTTATTATGCCATGGTTATTAAAGTATATTATCGACGATGTAATCCAAGGTGGGGGTTCACTTCAAGATAAAACGTCCCAATTAATAACGGCGATTGGGATAGCCTTTTTTATTTTTGCAGTATTAAGGCCACCGATTGAATATTATCGTCAATATTTCGCGCAACGTATCGCGAATACAATACTATATGATTTGCGGAAACATATTTTTGGTCACTTGCAAAAATTGAGCTTGCGTTATTATTCGAATACAAAAACAGGAGAGCTTATTTCACGTGTAATCCATGATGTAGAGCAAACGAAGGATTTTGTAATTACCGGTTTAATGAATGTTTGGCTAGATACTGCGACAATTGCGATTGCTATTATTGTTATGTTTTCTATGAACATAAAGTTAACGTTTGTTGCTTTATTGATTTTACCTATTTATGTTGTTGCGGTGAAATATTTTTTCGGACGTCTTCGAAAATTGACGAAAGAACGTTCACAAGCGTTAGCAACTATGCAAGGTTATTTACATGAACGTATTCAAGGAATGCAAGTGACGCGTAGCTTTGCATTAGAAGAGTATGAGGGTAAGCAGTTTGAAAAAAGAAATAATGAATTTTTAACGAAAGCATTAACGCATACAAGTTGGACGGCGAGAACATTTTCGGCAGTAAATACTTTAACTGATTTAGGCCCGTTACTTGTCATTGGTTTTGCAGCATATGAAGTAATTCAAGGTCAGTTAACGCTAGGGACTATGGTAGCTTTTGTTGGTTATATGGATAGTTTATATAGTCCGCTTCGCCGCCTTGTTAATTCATCTACAACATTAACGCAATCTTTCGCCTCGATGGATCGAGTGTTTGAACTGTTAGATGAAAAGTACGATATTGTTAATGTGCCAAATGCGGTACAAGCGAAAAAATTAAATGGAGAAATTGTATTTGATAATGTGTCTTTTCGTTATAATGCAGATGAAAAAGAGATATTACATAACTTGTCATTAACTATGCGGCCAGGAGAGAAGGTAGCACTTGTAGGAGCGAGTGGGGGAGGAAAGTCATCTCTTGCTAGTTTAATTCCGCGTTTCTATGATGTTTCGGAAGGGTCAGTTTATGTAGATGGGATAGATGTAAGAAAGTATGATATGAGAAATTTACGTAGCCATATTGGAATTGTACTGCAAGATAATTTATTATTTAGCGATACAATCGGAGCTAATATTTTATATGGAAATCCGAAAGCTAAAGAGACAGAAGTGATTGCAGCAGCCAAAGCCGCGCAAATTCATGATTTTATTATAGAGTTACCAGATGGTTACAATACTGTTGTTGGAGAACGTGGTGTGAAGTTATCTGGTGGGCAAAGGCAACGTGTAGCAATTGCGCGAGTATTTCTAAAGAATCCATCGTTACTTATATTAGATGAAGCAACTTCTGCTTTAGATTTAGAAAACGAACGGTATATTCAAGAGGCACTTCAAACGTTAGCTGCTGATCGGACGACGATTATAATTGCACATCGATTAGCAACGATTACGCATGTTGATACAATTATTTACATTGAAGATGGTGAAATTAAAGAAACAGGTTCTCATGAAGAGTTAATGAAAAAAAGGGGATTCTATTACAATTTATATCAACTTCAAAATATAACAGAAACAGCTCCTTTAGCGTAAAAGGAGCTGTTTTTTATTCGTCTTCTTTTTTATCGTCGATTTGGAGTTCTGTTTCTGGTTTATGGTATGTGTAGAAGCTATCCACAAGTAAATCTAAATGCTCTACTTCTTCACTATAATTAATAATTGAAGAAATAAGAGGGAATAGATGTAACCATGTTTTATATGCTTCCTCATCATCTTTGTTTTGATACTCCATAAAGATATCAATTAATTCTTGTTTACCTGTTTCAACTTCATCAAGCATCTCAACGGATTGTTGTTTCTTTGCTTTACCAATAAATTTTAATAAAACTTGTTCATGATAATGCGTTAATGAGTCAAGTTCGTTTTGAATAGATTCCTGAAATTCTTCTGGCATATAGCGCAGTTCATTTTCAGTGCGATGTAATGATTTTAACGTACTTAAAGCACGGCTTGTCGTCGCTAACATTTGTCTGAATAAAACGAGCTTACGAATTTTTGCGAACTGTACTTTTTTCGTGTAGCTTCTTTCTTCTTTATACAGCAAATAGTAATGGTTTAGTTTGATCATTTTTTCTTTCATACGATCAATATCAGTTTTTAACGTTGTAAAGTCAGAAGCTTGCCTGCTATTCATTCGAATCCATTTCACAATTTCCTCTGTATTATCAACGATACGATGATAAAGCTTTGTTTCGTATTTTGGCGGCATAAACACTAAATTTACAACTGAAGCCGCAATAATTCCGATCATAATCGTCGCAAAGCGAAGTAAGGCAAAACTAAAGAAATCTTCGCCTTGATACTCCATAATGGCGATAACTGTTACTAAAGCAATTGATATTGTGTTTTCTAATCGTAATTGTAATGTAAGAGCAATTACTAATATACATGTTAATCCAATAATAAAAGGATTATGTCCAAAAGCAGTAGCAAATACGATAGCGAATACCGCACCAATTACGTTTGCTTGAATTTGTTCAAGTGCAGTTAAATATGAACGATATACAGACGGTTGAACAGCGAATATAGCTGAGATTCCCGCAAATACCGGACTCGGTAAGTGAAGTAAAATACAAGCAAATAAAGCTAATGTGATGGCAATACCCGTTTTTAAAATGCGAGCACCAAGTTTCATACCCTTAATAAGATCCTTTCTCTTGTCATAATGAATGTACAACATGATACTATACATTCATTACAATATGTTAGCAAGTGATATTTTAGTGATATAAAAAAAGAAATTAAGATTCATTTATCCCGCTATTTGCGGGCAGTAGAACTCCTACCTCAAAGTTCGGCTAGAGCAAAGGAGTTAGGTGGGAGTCGGGCTGCCCGTAAATGCCCGATTGGTGTGGGCTCATAATCAGTGGGGGATAAACAAAACCACCATTGATTAAAGTTTCACTTTATAATTTTTTCCTAATTCTTTTTAAACATTAATTTTTAGTAAAAAAACCTGCTGAATTTCAGCAGGTTTCAAATTGTTACTATAGATTACTATGAGAAGTATACTTCGTCAATTTTTTATTGAAAATAAAAATGGTATATATCACTCAGTTGAGATAGATGGATCAGCCTGCTCCTTTTTCGGGATAATTTCAAAAAATTGCTGCTGCATATCATCTAGTAACGGGGTTAACAAAGCAACTTCCTCATATTGCTCATGCTCATTTAATACACGAATATAATCTAGCAATAGTTCAGTTACATCTTGCACACCATTTTTACTAATTGATTGTAATGTAACATTTGCACCTTTTGCGATTCTTCTTTTTAAGGCTTTTTCTGTTAAACCTAAGTTTGAATCATGACGTAAATAAACAACACCACCAGTCATACCAGCACAGATCCATGGACCAGGATCTCCTAAAACAAGAGCCCGCCCATTTGTCATATATTCAAAAGCGAAACCTTTAATATTCGAGTATGATCCTATATTTCCTTGCTCTTTTTCACGGAGTGGTTTTGTCATTCTCCCTCCAATTATCATGTCTGCTCCAGAAAGGCGAATACCAGCACGAGCGTCGGCGTTACCTTGCACGTATAATGCACCTTTTTGTGCACCATATCCAAATCCTTTTCCGACAGACCCATTATAATATGTTCCATTTTTACCTTTTGCTTTCGTTATATAAATGCCACCGCCAAATGAAGTTTTGCCAATGCCATCTTGTGCGCCGCCATTTACGTGTATAAATAAGTTTTCACTATTGTAAGCGCCTAATCCATTTCCAGGAACAGAGCCATTTGTATACTTTAATGTAAGTGGTTCAAGCTTTGTATCTTCATATAATTTACTACGAACGCGATAACAAGATTCTAAACCGCCCATGACTCGTTGCTCTACGCCAACTCCTACTAATTCTTTTGAGTGAGGAGAATGCACTGTTTCAAATTGTTTTTCTTCCACAGATACTCTTGTTGTAACAGTTGAATTTTCTATCGTTTGTAGTAAATTACATAACTCTAACAAATCTTGACTTCGAACTTGTTCTAATAAATCGGAACGCCCGACAATTTCTTGTAAATTTGTATAACCGAGTTGCCCTGTTAACCGTTTTAATTCTAAACCGAAAGTGGTGAATAAATTTAATAGGCCAGCAACTGCGCTTTCTAATTCGCGCGGGACGAAGCGGCGTAATCCATGTTCTTTCGCTTGTGCTTCAGATTCAATTTGTGTTGCAATTCCAACGTGGCAAGTATCTAGATGACAACCACGGCAAGTTGTACAGCCGATGGCAATCATTGATAATGTACCAAACCCAATACGGTTTGCTCCAAGAAGCATGATTTTTAAGGCATCATTTACACTTCGAATACCACCATCTGCCCAAATTTCTACTTTATGTCTCATACCTGCTTCTAGTAGAGCGTTGTGAGCAGCTTTAACACCGATTTCTACTGGAAGACCTACATGTTGTAATGCATGAATACGTGCAGCCCCTGTTCCGCCGTCAAATCCGCTAATGTTAATAAAATCAGCGCCAGCTTTAGCGATACCGACAGCCATTGTTCCAATGTTAGGAACGACAGGGACTTTTACGGCTACTTTTGCAAGTTGATTAGCCGTTTTAATTTCTGTAATCATTTGAGCTAAATCTTCAATCGAATAAATATCATGGTTGTTAGAAGGCGAAATTAAATCTGATCCAATTGTAGCGTTACGTGCCTCAGCAATTTTTGCGGTTACTTTAGAACCTGGTAAATGTCCGCCTTCGCCAGGTTTTGCGCCTTGACCGATTTTTATTTCAATTAAATTTGATGAATTTAGTAGTTCAGCGTTTACTCCAAATCGGCCAGATGCAACTTGTTGTCCACGTGTATTTGGGTATTTGCCAATCATATCTTTAATTTCGCCGCCTTCACCGTTCAAACTAATCATATTTAGCTGATCGGCAGCTTCTGCATATGCACGAAAGGCAATTTCATTTTGAGAACCGAATGACATGGAACTAATAATAAACGGTAAATCATGATTTTGAATGCTAATAGACACTTCTTCAGCCGGAACGACATGCTTTGTTTGTTTCGTTTGAACAAGGTGTCTGATTGCAATCGGATTATTGTCTTCTAATTCACTTAACTTTTCGCGGTAATCATCATAAGAATTTCCTTTTGCAACATCACCAATTGCTTTCCAAATCCGTGGGAATATATGAAATGATTTTCGCATTCTAATTTTAGGGTTGTTATAATCATTTGCCCGCGATTTCGCATCTTTAGCAAGCGATTCAAGTGAAAAAGCTAAATCATTTGAACCGAAGAAATTCGTAATTTGTAATATATTTGCGATTTCCTCATGTAATCCGATAGAGGAATAGAGGCGGCCGTAACCACGTAACTCATGAATTCCAATTGTTGAAATGACTTTCTCTAGTCCTTTATTAAGTGCATTATACAGATTCATAATTGGTGTTTTTGATCCATCATTTACGGTCGCGAACAATAAATATGGATTAATACTGTCTGCTCCTAATCCATATAGTGTGACGATATCGTGTAAGGAACGAAGGGCACCAGAACGTATAACGAGAGAACAGTTTCTGCGTAATTTATTTTCACTTAATACTTGATGTACTTTAGCGGTAACTAAATGTGGATCCATCCATAACTGTTCATTTAGATGAGCTTTTGCGTCATCTAATAATAGTAGGGAAGCACCATTGTTAACGGCAGCTATCGCTTCGGAACTAATTCGATTTAATGCGCATTGTAAAGTTTCTAACGGACTGAAGGTGGCAGAAATTGTAGCGATAGAACTATGTGTAACGAACAACTGTATAAATTGTTCGTACGTAATTGTGTGCAATTCCTCTGCGATAGATTGTGCAACACTTCCTTCTAAAATAATTGGTGAAAGCATCTCAACTACAAATGGCTGTTTAGCGCCGCTTAATAAACTTGGACGCTCTCCAAGTATCGTCCGTGTGGAGAAGTGTTCGACCTCTCGATCGCGATCGATTGCTGGATTTGTAACAACGGCTACACTTTCCTTAATAAAGTCAGCAATATTTCGTCTATCCGTATCGAGTGCAGCAAGTGGCGAGTCATGACCAAGTGACCGAATTGGCTCAACTCCTTTTGTTGCCATCTGTTCAAGGAGCTGAATATGCTCTCGATCCCACCCGAAAGAAACGTACTGTTTCGTTTCAACTTGAACAGAATCACATAATCCTTGGATTTCTTTCGCTTCAGGGATAGATAAGTTTAAATGATAATTGTTAACATCGATTCGTTTTTGGAAACGATTATATACTTCAATTTGGTATTTGTCGTATTCATAAAGAACAAGTTCATCTTGTTCATTCCATTTTAATCCGACCTTTTCTCCAGGAGCGAGTGGTTTCGGTTCTTCTACATATTCGGTTGGTGATACAACTCCAGGTTCAGAAGAGAAAATATAAGAGCTTTCTGTTTCTACTTTCCATACTGGTCGTAGGCCAAGGGAATCGACGCTGAATACAGCTTCATCTTTATAGCGTGAAATAATGCCAGCTGGTCCTTGTGCGAAATGTCCCCAAGCTTCTCTTATATAAGTGTATAAGTTTTGTAAGTTTGTTTCGTATAGTTTTATTTCATTAATAATTGGTGGGAATAGTATATCCATCGCTTCAAATAAGCTGTAGTTATATTGAACAAGAAGAGTCTCTAAGGTGCGGTTTAAATCTTGGGAGTCACTTCCCCCTGCCGTTAGTGGTACATGAATCATTTCGGCTTGATCACGTAATTTGGCAATTGTATTAATTTCACCATTATGTCCGAGAATGCTAAATGGTTGTACACGAAAAAAATTAGATAATGTATTAGTAGAATAGCGATTATGTCCTAATGTCATAGTTGAAGCGATAAGTGGGTGTTGTAAATCGTTGTAATAGGCAACAAGTGTATCTCCAGCACCTAGAACTTTATATACAACATGATCACGACTTAATGAAGCAACGTGAATCGCTTCGTTTTCCTCTATTTTTATCGTTACAGCAAATAATGTTTGCTCAATACTTTTAACTTCATTTTCAGCGATAAGGGCAACTTGCCAAAATAAAGGTTCTTCCTGTTTACCAAGTGGACCGAGTGCATCGGAATTTATTACATCATCACTTTCGAAAATAATAGTAAAGTTTTCATTGTTTAATTGCGTACGAATGTAATTTTTTAAGTCAACAATATTTTCTTTTTTGTTTAGAAAAAAATGTCCAACGATAAAGTGGGGATGATCCACAATCGTTGGATTATATCCGCTACTTTTCAATTTTTCGTTCCAAAGTACTTTTGGTACATCAATATGGATTCCAATACCATCGCCTTCGCCATTGATGAAACCAGCTCTATGGTTCATTTTGATTAGTGATTGTATACAAAGGTCGATATTTTCTTTTGTAGGAATTTTTCTTTTTTCCATAACGGAAACGATTCCACACGCATCATGTTCTGCATTTTTATAATCTCGAAATAAAGACGGTGTCCATGTATTTTTTTTATTGAGCATCCGTCAATCCCCCCTCTTGTAAAAGATTGAATAATCTTACTATTTAAGGTGTAAATCACCTTGTACACAGAGATAATAACGATCTAAAAGAATATAAAACAGATAATTATGAATAATTATACTATTAATGCGGGATTTATGAAATAGAAAAAAGGAAAAAGAAAGGTAACCTTTCTTTTTTCCTTGTAATGACAGTATTATTTATTGTCTGCTAAAGCAGCAAATGCTCTTCCAACAGCTTCGATTGTATATTCGATATCTTCTTGTGTATGTTCTGTCGTTAAGAACCATGCTTCATATTTAGATGGTGCTAAATTAATACCTTCTTGGAGCATAAGTTTGAAGAATCTACCGAACATTTCACCATCTGTATTTTTGGCTGCATCGTAATCTTCAATTGTAGTTGTCGTGAAGTATACAGTTAATGCACCCTTTAGGCGGTTTACTGTAATATCGATATTATGTTTTGTAGCTTGCTCTAAAATTCCTTTTTCAAGCATTGCGCCAAGTTCATCTAATTTCTCGTATACGCCTTCTTGTTGAAGAACTTCTAGACAAGCGATACCAGATGCCATAGAAGCAGGATTTCCTGCCATTGTACCAGCTTGATATGCAGGTCCAAGCGGGGCAACTTGTTCCATAATTTCTTTCTTACCACCGTAAGCGCCAATTGGAAGTCCGCCGCCGATAACTTTACCAAGTGCAGTTAAGTCTGGTGTTACGCCAAGTAAGTCTTGAGCACCACCGTACATAAAGCGGAAAGCAGTAATAACTTCATCATAAATTACTAATGCACCAGCTTCATGGACAAGCTCATTTACTTTCTCAAGGAATCCAGGTTTAGGCTCTACAATACCGAAGTTTCCAACGATTGGCTCTACAAGGATAGCTGCTACTTCATGTCCCCATTTATCTAACGCTTCTTTTAAAGTTTCTACATTATTAAAGGGAACGGTAATAACCTCTTGTGCAATACTTTGTGGCACACCAGCTGAATCAGGAGTTCCAAGAGTAGAAGGACCAGAACCAGCTGCTACAAGTACTAAATCGGAATGACCGTGGTAACAACCAGCAAATTTCATAATTTTTGTGCGACCAGTGTAAGCGCGGGCAACACGAATGGTTGTCATAACGGATTCTGTACCAGAGTTTACGAAGCGGACTTTATCTAATGCAGGCATTGCCTCTTTTAACATTTTTGCAAATTTTACTTCCAGTGCTGTTGGCGTTCCGTATAGTACACCATTTTCAGCAGCTGTTGTAATTGCTTTTGTTATATGGGGGTGAGCATGTCCAGTAATAATAGGACCGTATGCTGCTAAATAATCGATATATTTATTTCCATCTACATCCCAGAAATAAGCACCTTTTCCACGTTCCATTGCAACGGGAGAACCGCCTCCAACTGCTTTGAAAGAACGAGAAGGACTATTAACACCACCAACGATATGTTCTAAAGCTTCTTTATGTAATGCTTCTGATTTCGTGAAATTCACTACAATTCATCTCCTTACAAAAATCTATGTATTATTCTAACATGTTTTTAGAAAAGACGTATTGTTTGTGATAGAAGGAGCAGTTGGGTAAACTATTCGTTGTGACATTTAGGAAGGGGGTCCGATTATGAAATCGGTAATTGAGGTACAAGGGTTACGTAAAGAGTTTACAGCCTATTCAAGTCGTCCGGGATTAAAGGGTGCATTTCGCGATTTATTAAATCGTAATTATAAAATAGTACCAGCAGTAAATGATGTGTCTTTTACTGTGAAGCAAGGTGAAATGGTTGGTTATATTGGTGAGAATGGTGCTGGTAAGTCAACGACGATTAAAATGCTTACAGGGATTTTGACTCCGACTTCAGGGCAAATCACGGTGAACGGAATGAATCCACATAAACAAAGAGAAGAATTTGTGAGAACAATTGGTGTTGTTTTTGGTCAGCGCTCTCAGCTTTGGTGGGATATTGCGGTACAAGAATCGTTTCGTTTATTGAAGAAAGTGTACGGTGTTTCAGACACTCAGTATAAGGAACATATGGAGCACGTAATCGAAACGTTAGATATTGGTCCTTTATTAGATAAGCCTGTCCGAAAGTTATCTCTTGGCCAAAGGATGCGCTGTGAATTAGCGGCAGCATTAATTCATAATCCACCGTTACTATTTATAGATGAGCCAACAATAGGGCTAGATGTTCTTGTGAAATTGAAAATACGTGAATTCTTAAAAGAGATGAATGAACGTTATAAAACAACAATTTTATTAACAACACATGATATTACTGACATTGAAGCTTTATGTGAGCGCGTTATCATGCTGGATGAAGGAAATATTATGTATGACGGTTCTTTAAATAACCTTCGCACACAGTGGGGAGCAGAGAAGGAAATCCATTTTCAATTTGTCGCTCCAGTTTCTTATCAGATGTTATCGATGGTTATGCCAGATAGTCAAGTCGTTTGGTCAAAAGCGAAAGAGGAAAATGCGTGGGTTGCAAAAATACCGAATGAAGAAATTATTATTTCAATGCTTATTTCTAAAGTAGTACAAGCTTTTCAAATTAAAGATTTAAAAATTAACGAAGTGTCTACAGAGGAAATAATTCGTAACATTTATGAAGAAGGTATTAAGCATGGGTAAGTATATTGAAATGATTCGCATTCGCTTTTTAATGATGCTTGCTTATCGTACAAATTATTACAGCGGGATTTTAATTTATACGATTAATATCGGTGCGTATTATTTTTTATGGCAAGCGATTTATAGCGGGAAAGAGAATATTGAAAGTTTATCTATTTCGCAAATGACTACGTATATTGCGATCGCATGGATGGCACGTGCTTTTTATTTCAATAATATCGATAGAGAAATTGCGATGGAGATTCAAGAAGGGCGTGTGGCGGTAGAACTAATTCGTCCATATAACTATTTAGGAATGAAAGTTATGCAAGGTCTTGGCGAAGGGATATTTCGTTTTGCGTTCTTTTCAATCCCAGGTATGGTCATCGTTACTTTGTTATTTTCATTACAAATTACAACGAATTTTCAAACGTGGTTATATTTCTTCTTATCGTTAATATTTAGCTTTATCATTAATACACAAATAAACTTAATGACGGGAATGCTTACATTCTTCTTATTTAATAATAGTGGAATTATGTATGCAAAACGTGTTGTGATTGATTTATTTTCTGGTTTATTATTACCGATTAGTTTTTATCCATTATGGGCCCAAAAAGCAATGGTGTTTTTACCGTTTCAAGCAATTAGTTATATTCCGAGTATGATTTTCTCTGAAGGTATACAGGGAAGTGAGTTATATGAAGCTTTGTTATTTCAAGTAATTTGGGCAATTATACTTATTATTCCAATTGTACTCATGTGGAAAACGGCGAGAAAACGTCTAATTGTACAAGGGGGATGATAGGATGCTATATATAAAATTATTTTTGCAATACGCAAGCCAATATATAAAAACTAAATTAGAGTATCGAGGCGATTTTATCGTCGGATTACTCTCGGATTTATCACTACAAGCGGTTAATTTAATCTTTATTCTCGTAGTATTTGGGCATACGCAAGCATTAAAAGGATGGAGCCGAGAAGAAGTCATCTTTATTTATGGTTTCTTTTTAGTACCGTTTGCCATTTTTTCAGCATTCTTTAACATATGGGACTTTAATGATCGTTACATTATTAAAGGTGAAATGGATCGTGTATTGACGAGACCAATTCATAGCTTATTTCAAATTATATTAGAAAGAATGGAACTTGAATCTTTAATTGGAGCGGTTACAGGAATTATTGTAATGGGATACGCAGCAGTAGAACTAAATTTATCCTTTTACTGGTATGATTTCTTCCTATTCTTACTGATGGTAGGAGGAGGAGCGCTTGTGTACGGCGGGATATTTGTTACGCTTGCGAGCCTTGGTTTTTGGTCGGATGCGAAAAGTTCCATTATGCCGCTTATGTATAACATAGGTAATTACGGCCGCTATCCTGTTAATATTTATAACCGTGTAATTCGTTTCATTTTAACGTTTGTTTTACCATTTGCATTTGTTGGAGTATACCCAGCGGCGTACTTCTTAAGAAAAACAGAGTGGAATAGCTATGCATTTGCAACGCCAATTGTTGGTGTCATTTGCTTTACTATTGCAATTACTCTCTGGAATCAAGGGGTAAAACGATATCGTGGTGCGGGGAATTAATTATAGAAGCTTGTTCGTTTCAAAGGGATAAATCAGCCGCCCATCTCATACATATAAAATGAGGTGGAGGACATGTTATGGGGATTTATTCTATTAACTGCAGCAGTAGCTATTTTAAGAAGTGTCCAATTATTATGGAGTTCGTATTCAGATTCAAAACGTTTCTTTTCGTTATATAATTTAGCCTCGTTATTTTTAATTTATACAACAGTACTGATTGCATTTGGATTAAGTTATGTTGTATTAGAGGAAATGGGTTTTACAGTTTTGAAAGAAGATGGTGAAAGGTTGACCGCTCATTCTTTTCAGCTTGTTGAAATTTGTTTATATTTTAGTGCAGTCACTTTATTGTCCGTTGGATATGGTGATATAGCTCCGATTGGAATAGGGAGATGGATTGCAATCGGAGAAGCACTAATTGGATATACATTACCGTTTGCTTTTGTGATGAGGTCTGTAATAGACAATGAAAAATAAGATCGCATTTGATATAGTAAAAGAAACAATAAGGAGTGATAATAATGATTACAGTAGGAGAAATGGCACCGGAATTCACGTTAGAAGGAAGTAACGGAGAACAAGTTCGCTTAGCTGACTTTCGCGGGAAAAATGTAGTTCTATATTTTTATCCGAAAGATATGACCCCAGGGTGTACAACAGAAGCATGCGATTTTCGTGATGCATATGGATTATTTCAAGAGAAGGATACGGTTATCCTTGGTGTAAGCCCTGACTCAGCGAATAGACATTTGAAATTCATTGAGAAGCATGAACTTCCATTTACACTTTTAGTAGATGAAGATCATAAAGTGGCAGAATTGTACGATGTTTGGAAATTGAAAAAGAACTTCGGGAAAGAGTATATGGGAATCGAACGCTCGACATTTCTTATTAATAAAGACGGTGAACTTGTAAAAGAGTGGCGTAAGGTAAAAGTAAAAGGGCATACCGAGGACGTTCTTTCTTATATAAAGTAAACCTATAGTGGAGGTAAAATATATAGAAGTAAGGCAAGTGTCTATACATATTTTATCGTCTTACATAAAGTGGAAGTGTAGGGCATACCTCCTCAGATGATAGTATTCCAAGTGCGATTATGTCGCACTTTTTTCTATGTAAATGTATAGAAACTGGGGAAAGATACATAAGAATAAGGCTATATACAAAAATAAACCACATACTTATAGTAGAAATATTGACGATTTATAAGAAAAGGAGTACACTCTTTATAAGAATTATAAAATAATAATCCGTATAGAATCGGGGTGCATGACGGTGGTCAAAGAAGAATTAAAAGAAGCGCTAGAAATGCTGAAAAATACGGGTGTACGCATTACTCCACAGCGTCATGCTATTTTAGAGTACCTTGTGGAATCTATGACGCACCCAACAGCGGATGACATTTATAAAGCATTAGAAGGTAAGTTTCCAAATATGAGTGTTGCAACTGTTTATAATAACTTACGTGTATTTAAAGAAGTTGGACTTGTAAAGGAATTAACTTATGGAGACGCTTCAAGTAGATTTGATTATGTTACAAGTCAACATTATCATGTGATTTGTGAAAAATGTGGTAAGATTGTTGATTTTCCTTATGGAGGATTGGAACAGCTTGAAGAGGAAGCTGCGAAAACGACAGGCTTCGTTATTAATAGTCATCGCTTAGAAATTTATGGCGTTTGTCCAGAGTGTCATAAGGCGTAATATATAATAAAAAAAGAGGCTGACGGTTACGTCAGCCTCTTTTTTTATTATATAAAGGTATCTTATGTTTATTTGGAATTACAGTGTTAAGTGGAAAGGCCATGGGAGCAAGTTAAGTTAGTAAGAGGGTTAGATAAAACTGCGTCGAATAGATTTTATGTAGTGAAAATAACATCTTGGGGGATGCGCTTTGAAAACATATGAGATTAAAAATAACATTCCAACATTGGAAGAATACAAGTATTTATGTGACTCTGTCGGGTGGACTAATTATATGAATTTTGAAGTGGTGGAAACATCACTTCAAAATTCTATTTACTGCGTCACAGTCAATGATAATAATCGAATTGTGGGTATGGGGAGAATTGTTGGTGATGGGGCTATCTATTTCTATATTCAAGATATAGTGGTTCATCCAGATTATCAAAAGAATGGTATTGGAAAGAAAATAATGAGTGCTTTAGTTGAATACTTAAATCAGACTGCACCGGATAAAGCGTTTGTTGGTTTGTTTGCATCAGAAGGTAAAACGTCATTCTATGAAAAATATAATTTTAAAGATTACTCACCCAACATGACGGGGATGTTTACTGTAATATCGAAAAAATAGACATAATAAATTTTAGAAGAAGACAGTAAGCGATATGAAAGGCATCGTTTTTCTAATAGCCTTTTTCCTTATTAAACTAACGGGAACTTTAGTTTAATAAGGAAAAATTAAAAAGTCGATTTCTTGGTTAAGAAATCGACTTTTTAATGAGTTGAAACTTCTTTAGCTTTGTAAATAGAACTGTACCCTATATCCCTATAATTTATAGCTCTTCTTATTATATTTCTCATCAAATTCTTTTCCTTCTAGATTTCGATCAAGTGTTAAAGGTTGATTGCAATGCATACATGCGTCGACGCGACCGAGCATTTTTGTTGGTTTATCGCAGCTTGGACAAATGATTTGTATAGTCTTTGTAGATAACATACCAATCCAAAAGTAAACGACAGTACTAGCGATAACAGCTAAAAAACCAACCATCATAAATGTTGTCATAATAATAATGTTGTCGCGGAAAAAGACACCTAAGTATGCAATGAAGAGGCCGATAAATACTAAACTTAGTGCAAAGGTCCGAATCTTATTGATTTTGTTTGAATATTTAATGCTCATTCTCACCACACTCCTATAATAATAATATAACACAAAATTTAGAATTTTCATTCGCTAGAGATTATGTTAAAGCGATAAGATATGAAATAAGGAGGAATGAAGAACGAACGGAAATAATAAGGGTTATCAAAGGTTTTTTAACTCCTTAACGGGATGTGAAATTTTTTTATAAAAAGTATTGACCCTATATATACTGCGTGATATATTAATAAACGTCGCTGATGCGGAAACGCAGAAAATGACAAAAAAGAAATTGAAAAACTTAGTTGACATCGAAAAACGAAGATGTTAACATAAGGAAGTCGCAAATGAGCGACC